>NZ_JBEWQE010000008.1:0-253176 GCF_040538975.1 Flavobacterium sp. UW10123 | reverse complement strand
TTCTCTCTAATGTTGAATCCTGACTGTTATTTCTCATCGCAACAAAATTTATTAAAGTTAAATTTTGTTACCGAAATATCTAACCTTTACAATTTCGACGAAGGAGAAATCTCCACGAGTAGCTCCGTACGGAATGTCGCCAATCTTTGCAGAGTTACTTACGAAGATTTCTCCTTCGTCGAAATGACATATTGTGTGTAATATGATGCTTTCACTTCTATATTAAATCTATCAAATATCTATGTAGAGGCTTTGCTGAAAAACTTATAGGGTTTAAAACAAAAAATCTCAAGAGAAATTTCTTGAGATTTTATATTGAATTTATGTTTTAGAAAGGTTTATTTTTCTTTTAATAATTTTTCTAAATACTCAACTTTATCTTTTTCTGACTGAATCATGCGCTCGTAAAGTTCTACTACTTTATCTAATGGATTGAATGTGCAATAATTTGCATGGAACATACCGTTTGATCCATTACAGCTATTATCGTAAAAATTATTGAAATAATTTATCATATTTTCTTCAGTAAAGTTTTTTATTGCTTCAGCACTTACACCAAGAGCTTTTGCTACTTCTTCAAGTTTTTCGTCATCAATAGTCTCGCTATTTTCTATTACCGATACAGATTGTTGTGATACTCCTAAAGCCTGTGCCAATGCTTCTTGCTTCATATCTTTAAGTTCGCGAATACGGCTTATTTGTCGTCCTATGTGTTTTGGTTTTGTTGCTGTGTTCATAATTCAAAGATATTTATATTACTTTAAGAAAAATAGATTTCTGTAAAAAACTGGTTTGCATTAGTATGATACAATAAAGCTATTATTTATGTAAAACAAAAATACAATTTTTCAGACAAGTAATTGTATTTATAAAATTTATATGGTTTAAAATAAAAAATCCCATTTGCCGAAGCGAATGGGATTTTGTGTTTTTTAGAAAATTAAAAAATTAATCTCTAATAGCGTTATTTTGAATCAAATCGATATATAAGTTAATCTTATCTTTCAATTCTTTTCTAGGCGTGATAAAGTCTAAGAAACCGTGCTCTAATAAGAACTCAGCAGTTTGGAAACCTTCTGGTAAATCTTTTCCTGTAGTATCGCGAACAACACGAGGACCTGCAAAACCAATCAAAGCACCTGGCTCAGAGATATTGATGTCTCCTAACATAGCGTAAGATGCAGTTGTTCCTCCAGTTGTTGGATCTGTACAAAGAGAGATGTAAGGTAATTTAGCTTCAGCTAATTGAGCTAATTTTACAGAAGTTTTTGCTAATTGCATTAAAGAATAAGCAGCTTCCATCATACGAGCTCCACCAGATTTAGAAATCATTACAAAAGGAAGTTTGTTTTTAATAGCGTGATCAATACCTCTCGCGATTTTCTCACCTACAACAGCTCCCATAGATCCACCGATGAATGCAAAATCCATACAGCAGATTACAAGATCTTTTCCTTTAGATTTTCCTACTCCCGTACGTACAGCGTCTTTAAGATGAGTTTTTTCCATTACATCTTTCAATCTGTCTGCATATTTCTTTGTATCAACAAAGTGCAAAGGATCTTTTGATGTCATGTTTTTATCTAACTCAACAAATTCGTTGTTGTCGAATAAAATTTCAAAATAGGTTGCGCTTCCAATTCGAACGTGAAAATCATCTTCAGGGCTAACGAACAAATTTCTCGCCAATTCGTCAGCATCAATAATTTTTCCAGTAGGAGATTTGTACCACAATCCTTTCGGAACGTCCATCTTATCTTCAGTAGCGGTCGTAATCCCTTTTTCTTGTCTTTTAAACCAAGCCATATTGAATGTTTTATTTGTTTTAGGTTTCAAGTTTCAAGTTGCGGAAACCTGAAACTTGAAACGTTAAACTTGAAACTTTTTTATTATAGTGTATTCACATTATTTAAATCTGCAAAAGCTTGTTCCAATCTTGCGTTGAATGTAACTTCACTTTCACGAACCCATCTTCTTGGGTCATAATATTTTTTGTTTGGAGCATCTGGACCTTCTGGGTTTCCAATTTGAGATTTTAAATAATCTAAATTTTTAACCATATAATCACGGATTCCTTCAGTGTATGCAAATTGTAAATCTGTATCGATGTTCATTTTGATAACTCCGTAGCTAATTCCTTCTCTGATTTCTTCAAGTGTAGAACCTGAACCTCCGTGGAAAACGAAGTCAACTGGATTGTGTCCTGTGTTGAATTTGCTTTGTACGAAATCTTGAGAATTTTTTAAGATTTTTGGAGTTAATTTTACGTTTCCTGGTTTGTAAACACCGTGAACGTTTCCAAAAGCAGCAGCAATTGTAAATTTAGGGCTTACTTTAGATAATTCTTCGTAAGCGTAAGCTACTTCTTCTGGTTGAGTATATAATTTTGAGCTATCTACGTCTGAGTTGTCAACACCATCTTCTTCACCACCTGTGATACCAAGTTCGATTTCTAATGTCATTCCCATTTTACTCATTCTAGCTAAATATTCTTTGCAGATTTCGATGTTCTCTTCGATTGGTTCTTCAGATAAATCGATCATGTGAGAACTGAATAATGGTTTTCCTGTTTCTGCAAAATGTTTTTCAGAAGCATCTAATAAACCATCAATCCAAGGTAAAAGTTTTTTTGCACAGTGGTCAGTGTGTAAGATTACAGTTGCACCGTAAGCCTCTGCTAAAGTATGAATATGTTTTGCTCCTGCGATTCCTCCCGCGATTGCTGCTTTTTCACCTGCATTTGATAATCCTTTTCCAGCGTTGAATTGTGCTCCGCCGTTAGAAAATTGAATGATAACTGGCGCGTTTAGTTTTGCTGCAGTTTCAAGAACTCCATTAATTGTGCTAGATCCAGTAACGTTTACTGCTGGAAGAGCAAAACCCTTCTCTTTCGCATAATTAAAGATCTCTTGTACTTGATCTCCTGTAGCTACTCCTGGTTTAATGTTGTGTGCCATTTTAATTTTTTTTATAGTTGTTTTTAGTTTTTAGGTTGCAAAAATAAGAATTAATTAGCATTAGAACGGATAATTTATACCAAAATTTAAAACTGAGTGTCCAAAATTGTATTCTTTAAACCATCGATCTCCCTTCTCATGTGCTGGATTATAAGTCTTAAAGCCTAAATCTAAACGAATAACAAAAAAGCTCAAATCGTATCTTAAACCGAATCCTGTACCTAAAGCAATTTCATCTAAATCGTTTAAGTTGTCAAATCTTGCTTTTGGATCTATCACATTATCGAGCACATTCCAAATGTTTCCAGCGTCTGCAAAAAGAGCACCTTTAACATCTCCAAAAATTTTAAAGCGATATTCAATGCTAGCTGCGATTTTCATATTTGCCTCATTAAAATCATTTATAGCATTGGTGCTTCCAGGTCCTAAAGCGTAAGGTTGCCAAGCACGGTTGTCATTGGAACCACCACCATAATAACTTCGTGAAAAAGGAATGTAGTTTGAATTTCCAAACGGAATTGCAATTCCAAAGAAGCTTCTCACTGCGAGAACTTTCTCTTTTCCAAAATCCCAGTGTTTGATGTAATCAAATTCAGTTTTTATATATTCTGAATATTCTAAGTTAAAAATCTCGTAGTTTCCTCTTGAATTTTTAGGCAAATTTCCGATCTCTGAAACAGCTGATAATAAGGTTCCTGCTGATTCGATTTTGGTTCTAAATTGATAGAAATTATTGTCAGCTAAATCTTTTTTGGTTGTTTTGGTAAAAGAAAAACTTGTTGCCAGAATAAAATCATTTTCAGTCAAACGAATCCTTCTTTCTTCGATACTCTCCACTTCTTGATATTGTGAATCGGCTGGAGTTAAGGCTGTTTGTCCGGTTAATACGTCTCTCGTAAATCCTGTGGTTCCATTAGGTATAGTAAGATTTTTTTTAGCTTGTTCCTCTGTTGTGTTTCCCCAGTTGAGTGCATCAACATTGTAATCTTTTCCAATAAAATTCAAATCATCATAAGATGAAGTATATACATTAAAGTAGTTGTCTGGATTTAAATTGCGGACAAACTGAGCATTTAACAATTCGAATTTTGCTGTATTATGACGTTTTGGTGTCCAGTTGTATGAGATACCTCCTGTAAAGTTTTCTTTGTCCAAACCAATATTTCGCTGTTTCGAGAAACCAGAAGTTATAGAAGTATAAGGGATCATGCTCTTGGGGATAATTTTTTCAGTTCCAAACGGAAGCAGAATTCTTGGGAAATTCAATTTCATGTCCAAACCATATTCAGATACATTAAAGAAATTATCGTTGGGGTTTGCCATATCTCTAGAAGATCCGACATTTAAACGAGCAGAAATTTCAAGAGTTTCAGCACGATTAAACACATTTCGAATGGTTTCTGAAATGCTGGCACCAATTCCAAAATCCTGAATATTAGAATGCGTCACATCAAGAGTGGCTCCAAAACTGTATTTTTTTCTAGGAGTTAAATAAACATTGGCAATAAGAGACTGTGCTGTAGAATCTCTTTTGTCTACTTCATATTGTATTGACGGATAGTTGAAAATCCTTAAATTATTTAAATATCGAGAAGAAAGAGTCGTTCTGAAATCGGCAAAAGTACTTCCTTTTGTAATGAAAATTGCATCCGTTATAGCACGTGGTCTGTATTTTAAAGTCTTGTAGCTATACAAATTAAAGTTATTGTATGTTACACTATCTGTTGGTTTTTTCTTGGCATTTGCAGCAGAATAATCAGTGTAAATATTTACATCGCTAATTTTATACAATTTAAAAGGTTCTGTACGACTAGAATCTCTTTCTTGAATTGTATTGTTGTTTATTATTAATGTCACATCAGCTTTTGCTTTTTTGCCAATGGTATCAATATCAAAAGTGACATAAGTTGGCTGAAAATAGTAAGCTCCGTGATTTCTAAAATAGGTTGTAATACGGTTTTTCTCTTCTTCAAAATCTGTGGTTTTATATTGGTTTCCAGATTTTAATAAAGAAGGTTCGTTATTAGTTCTATATAATGAGTCTAGGGCAGGAGTCATTATTTTAGTTCTAATAGTGTCCAATTTGTAAGCTGGGCCTGTTGTAATATTGTAATTAATTTCGGCTCTCTTTTTTCCTACCGTATCAATAGTATAATCGGTTTGAACGTTAAAATAACCACTATTGAAGTAATAGTATTTTAATCGTAGTAAAGATTTTTTAGTTTTAGAAGTATCAATTATCACTGGAGGTTCACCAGTGTTTTTTAGAAATTCATGAATTCCTTTATAATAAAAAGATTGTCCAAGACGGTCTACTTGTTTTGCAGAGAATATCTTAGACATACGCTCATATTTTCCAGGATTGTTTTTAAATTTAGCCTGATAAGTAGAATCTGGATTTAAATTAGCTAAATTGTATAAATTTAACCGGAGCTTATAGCCTAATAATTTTCCATTTGGTTTTTGGTACATCTGATTTGAAGCCGTCTCATCATTTGTCGATTTTCCGTTAACTATAATATTATTTTTTACAAGAAGGTTTTTTCCATCGGGAACTCTTTTTACGGCATTACAAGCGCAAATTAATATTGCAATTAGAAGAAATGCTATTATTTTTGTGGAATTATTTTTCAAGTGTTTTTTAATATTTAATTCAAAAGTACATTATTTTATGGTTAGTAAAAACCAAATAAAACTAATATCAGGCTTGCATCAAAAAAAGCAGCGTTTTGCCAATCAATTATTTTTTGCCGAAGGAGTAAAAGTAATTCAAGAATTGCTGCAATCCAATTTTGAATTAGAACATTTATACACCACGTTGAATGATTTTCAAACGGTTCATGCGTCAAAACGCACTCTTATTAATGACCAGGAACTGAAAAAAATAAGTGCTTTGTCAACTCCAAATTCTTGTTTGGCAGTTTTTAAAATTCCAGCCGAAAAGAAAATAATCGATTCGGGTTTAATTTTAGCCTTAGACGATATTAGAGACCCAGGAAATCTAGGCACTATTTTACGTCTGTGCGATTGGTTTGGTATTAAGCAGATTGTCTGTTCTAAAGAAACAGTAGATATTTATAATCCGAAAGTGGTACAAGCTACAATGGGATCTATTACCAGAGTAAATGTAAGTTATGTTGATTTAAAACTTTTTCTTGCTCAAACTAAACTGCCAGTTTTTGGAACTTTTATGGACGGAGAAAATATTTATCAATCTAAATTACCAAACGACGGAATCATTATTATGGGTAATGAAGCCAACGGAATTTCAGAAGAGATTGAAAAAACTGTAACCAGCCGTCTTACAATTCCTAGATTTGGAGAGCTTCAAAAAACCGAAAGTTTAAATGTAGCTACTGCAACAGCAATTATTCTTAGTGAATTTAAACGAAATAGTTGAGATTTTGTTTTAATGGAAAGTGAAATTTATTAAAAGCGCTCTAGATTTCATTGAATCGATGTTATCCGTATAAGGGCTAATAGGGTGCTCTGGCGTTACGTTATCACGAATTAATTCATCTGTAATACCAAACATACCTCTAACAGAAGGAGAAAAGATGAAATATTCAGTAAAAATATCAATTCCAAAACCTATCTCGTAAGCTGCTGTCCATTGTTTTACTCTGAATTTTTGCTGCCAGTTATCATCTTGAGATTTTGAATTGCTAGACAAGTTCAAAGTAGTCGACATGCCGCCAACTAAATAAGGACGAATGTTTCCTGTACGCAAGGCAGAAAATTTCAATAATAAAGGAAAGTGAATATAAGTACTATTTACTTCTCTTAAATAGTCACTTTCTTTGCTGCTTATACCAGGAAAATATAAATCTCGTTTTGTATAGTACAAACCTGGTTCAAAACGCAGATTAATATATTCTTGAAGCCTTAAATCGGCTACAACACCAACATTAAAACCGGTAGTTTTTTTAACTTGAATGTCTTCCGGTACAGGAGTTTTATAATCAAATTTAAAGTCAAAACTGTTAAAACCTAAATAATAACCAAAGTAAATGCGTTGCTTTTGCCAGTTTTCAAGATTAATGATAGGATCTTTGCTAAACATGTTTTTAGCAAATTGCGAATGTCCTTTTGTCGTTAAGACCAATAAAAATAAGATTACAACTTTTTTCATACTATTTTTTAGATGCAGAATAAATTGTTGCGACACCAAAAGTTTGAGGCATTGCCACAACATCTATAAACCCAGTTTTTCTTAAAATATTGTTTAAGGCTTCGCCATAAGGAAAAGCGGCGGCAGATTCAGATAAATAACCATAAGCATCATTATCTTTAGAAAACAATTTTCCGATTAATGGAAGTATATTTTTGCTATAGAAATTGTATCCTTGTTTATAAGGAAATTTATCTGGAACAGAAGTCTCTAATATAACAAAAACTCCATTTGGTTTTAATACTCTTAAGATTTCTGCAAAACCTTTTTCTAGGTTTTCAAAATTTCTTACGCCAAAACCAACTGTAATTGCATCAAAATAATTGTCCTCAAACGGCATGTTTTCAGAATCACCTAAAACTAATTCAATAATATTTGAAAGTTTTTTTTCTTCTACTTTCTTTTTTCCTACTTCTAGCATTCCTGCAGAAATATCTAAGCCAATAATTTTTTGGGCATTAGTTTGTGCCATTAAAATAGCCAAATCGCCAGTTCCTGTTGCGATATCAAGAATAACTTTTGGTTTTTTGTCTGATACTATTTTTAATACTTTTTTACGCCATTTAATATCGATTCCAAAAGAAATTACACGATTTAAATTATCGTAATTCCCAGAAATGGTATCAAACATTTGGGTTACTTGCTCTTTTTTACCTAAAGAAGAGTCTTTATACGGAGTTACTTTTTCAGACATTTTTTTTATTTAGGCAAATATAAACAATCTAGTTTAACTGTAATTGAGTTTTTTAATTTGTCAAATAAATGTTTTTGAGTGTTTGTTTTAAAACAGGATAAACCGATATCTCTACCATCCCTAAATCTAGGTATTTTGCTAAAATCCCTAAATTACGGTATTGTCTAATAGCTCTGTTATGAGCAACTTTGCTAAAGTAAAAATGATTAAAGTTTTAATGATTGATAATGTCGCTATGACTTAAACAAATGGTTGCTTTTTTTGTGCTGGTAACTTCATTTGTTCATGAAAGAGTTTTGAAAGTATTGTTCTTGGGGGGAAATACTATATTAAGCGCAAAGTACGTTCTTAGGATTAAATTTGTTTTTGGAAATTTTAATTTTCTGCCTTTAATATCTTAGTGGTATTTGTTATTAAAGGCGTTTGAGGCTTAGGTCTCAAATAACATTAAATGTTATTCAGTTTTACAGATGTTTCTCAACATTTGTGATTTTTTTTAAACAAAATTCTTCTTGAGCTAGTTAGGCTTCAAAAATCAATTATTTAAAAACATCCTCCCTAAAAAGAGGATGTTTTTTATTTATTTTCTAATGTAAGTTTCATAAGTGTAATCATAAAGGTGTTTTTCATCTTTATAATTTTCTTCAGATTCTACCAAAACCCATTCGCTTTTATTGATTTTAGGAAAAAAAGCATCTGCATCAAAAGAGTGATGAACTTTAGTTAATTCAATAATATCGGTAAACGGAAGGGCAAGATTGTAAATTTCGCCACCGCCTATAACATAACTGTCATCGTTTTCAGGGCACATAGCAATCGCTTTTTCAATACTATCCACTACAATGCATCCTTCTGGCTTATAATTTTCTTGACGAGAAATTACAATATGAACGCGGTCTGGTAAAGGTTTCGGGAAGCTTTCAAAAGTTTTTCTTCCCATAATAATATGATGACCAGTTGTAAGCGATTTAAATCTTTTAAAATCATTAGGCAGATGCCATACTAATTCGTTGTTTTTTCCAAGCGCATTATTTTCGGCCGCAGCCGCTATCATTATAATCATGGTGTGCTTAACTAAATTTTATTTTCATTCTCTTCGTTGATAGAAGATTCAAGCTGGCTGATTCTTTTTTGCTGTAAAGCAACTAATCGGTCAATTTGTTCTCTTTCCCATTTTTTATTCATAAAACGGTCGGTTATATACACTTTTATAAAATGAAGGATAAAAAGGAAAAGCCAGATGGTAATACCCCAGATGCACCAATTTTGGGTTGTGCCTTCTCCAAAGCCAAAAAATCTATTGGCAATAAATAAAAATAAACTTCCAAGCAGGAAAAGTACAAAATGAAAATATAAGACTTTTTTTTGTCTTAATCGGCGTCTAGCATATTCGTATTGTTCGTGCACTTCTTTTTCCATAAGATAAAAATGAGATTATAAAGTTAAAATTTATTTTCGAAAGTCAATATTTTGAATGTGGAATATTTAGTTTTTAATGACTCAATAATTTGAATAACAAAATTTTAACCGCTTTAAATTACCAATAAAGCGAAAATGATATACTGTTTTTAGAATTATCATAAATCGTTTCTTACAGTAGTAAGTGTTTCGTTGAATTTAATTAATTTTAGACGTATAAATCTAAAAACGAAATAGTTATGTCTTTGAAAAAACAATTTATCAAAACGAAGCCGGTTGTTAAAGTTACATTTTCAATAGATGCCAAAGATGCTGATTCGGCAGCGGTGGTTGGAGATTTTAATAACTGGAATGCCTCAGAAGGAACTTTAAGCAAGTTAAAAAACGGAACGTTTAAAGCAACTTACGATTTGGTGAAAGATGCGATTTACGAATTTAAGTATCTAGTTGACGGGAATTATGTGAATGATCCAGAAGCTGATTCTTATAAATGGAATGATTACGCTGGCAGTGAAAATAGTGTTCTAATTGTATAAAAAAATCCGCTTTAATAGCGGATTTTTGTTTTTTATACTGCAACACTTCCTTTTATGGCAGGATGTGGATCGTAATCTACAAGTGTGAAATCATTATAATCAAAATCAAAAATGTTTTTAATTTCTGGATTTAAAATCATTTTTGGTAATGGTCTTGGTTCACGCGTTAATTGCAGTTCCAATTGTTCAAAATGATTATTGTAAATATGTGCGTCACCAAAAGTGTGAATAAATTCGCCTGGTTCTAAATCGCATACTTGTGCAATCATCATGGTCAACAATGCATAAGAAGCAATATTAAAAGGTACTCCCAAAAATATATCGGCACTACGCTGGTATAATTGGCAAGAAAGTTTTCCTTTTGTTTCTCCTTTTTCAGGGTTTGGACTTGCTACGTAAAACTGAAAAAATGCATGACAAGGAGGTAAAGCCGCTTTGTTATTGGCTACATTTTCTTCAAAAGATTTTTTAGTGTCTGGCAAAACCGATGGGTTCCATGCAGAAACTAGCATTCTTCGGCTGTTCGGATTTGTTTTTAATTCTGTAATTAATTCAGAAATCTGATCTATTTCTTCACTATTCCAATTTCTCCATTGATGTCCATAAACAGGACCTAAATCACCGTTAGAATCAGCCCATTCATCCCAGATTTTAACTCCGTTTTCCTGAAGATATTTGATATTTGTATCGCCTTTTAAAAACCAAAGCAATTCGTAAATAATCGATTTTAAGTGTAATTTTTTGGTCGTAACCATTGGGAAACCCTCACTTAAATCAAAACGCATTTGATATCCGAAAACGCTTTTTGTTCCAGTCCCTGTACGATCTCCTTTTTGATTGCCGTTTTCTAAAACGTGTTTTACTAAATCTAAGTATTGTTTCATTGTTGCTTTAGGCTTTTTTTTGCTTTAGGCTTTAAGCTTTAGGCTTTAAGCTTTTTTTGCGGTTTGATGCTTTCTTGTGTTTTATGCTTTAAGCTTACAGCCTAAAGCTTACAGCCTAAAGCTTACGGCTTATAGCCTTAAATTATCTTCTAGAGATTTCGTCTCTAATTTTTGCTGCTTTTTCATAATCTTCCTGAGAAACGGCTTGATCTAAAAGCTCGTTTAATTCTTGTAAAGAATGTTTTGCGTAAACGTCTCCAGATTGGTTGCTTTCTTCTTCGTGTCCGAAAGTTTCAGGGTTTGAAAGGACGTCATCAATTTCTTGAGCTCCAGAATCTGTTTCGGCAGTATTCGATTTTAAATAAATTCCAGCTTTATCTAAAATGTTTTTATAAGTAAAAATAGGAGCGTTGAAACGTAATGCTAAGGCAATGGCATCAGAAGTTCTGGCATCGATAATTTCTTCGATTTTATCTCTTTCGCAGATTAAACTTGAATAAAAAACACCGTCAACTAATTTATGAATGATAACTTGTTTTACTACGATATCAAATCTTTCGGCAAAATTCTTGAATAAATCGTGGGTTAACGGACGTGGCGGTTTTATTTCTTTCTCTAAAGCAATAGCGATTGACTGGGCTTCAAAAGCACCAATAACAATAGGTAATTTTCTTTCGCCATCGACTTCATTCAAAATTAAGGCATAAGCGCCATTTTGAGTTTGACTGTATGAAATTCCTTTTATGGATAATTTTACTAGACTCATATATGTTTGTAAAAAAGGCACTTAGCGCCTTATTTTAATACTATTTTGGATTGGAAAATAAAGCTGCAATTTTAATCAAAAAATATGGAACAAAAAAGCTGCCTATAAACAAAGATACAACATCTTGTTTTTAGGCAGCAATATTTTTAAAGAGAATTCTTTGTATTAAGAATGCTGAGCTTTGAAAGCTTTTAATTTCTCTGTTAATTGTGGTACAATTTCAAAAGCATCTCCAACTACACCATAATCAGCAACTTTGAAGAAAGGAGCTTCTGGATCGTTATTGATCACTACTTTTACTTTAGAAGAGTTGATTCCTGCAATGTGCTGAATCGCTCCAGAGATACCAATAGCAATGTATAAGTTTGTTGCAACTGGTTTTCCTGTTTGTCCAACGTGCTCGCTATGAGGTCTCCAACCTAAATCAGAAACTGGTTTAGAACAAGCAGTTGCAGCACCAAGAACAGCAGCAAGATCTTCTACTAATCCCCAGTTTTCTGGACCTTTTAATCCACGTCCGCCAGAAACTACGATATCTGCGTCAGCGATAGAAACTTTTCCAGATACTTTTTCTACAGATTCTACTTTTACCCCAAAGTCATTGTCTCCAACTGTTGGATTAAAATCTTCTGCAGCAGCAGCTCCTGCGCTTTCAAAAAGTCCGTAAGAGTTTTTAGCTAAACCAAGAACTTTTACGTCTGTATCGATTTGTGTAATGTTGAAAGCTTTGTTTGAAAAAGCGTTTCTTTTTACTTGAAACGGAGAAGTGCTAACTGGCAATCCAACAACGTTTGAAGCAAAACCAGCATTTAAAGCTACTGCAACTAGTGGTGAAAGATAAATGCTGTCTGTTGTAGAAGAAAGTAAAACTACTTTTGTTCCTTCTTTTTCAGCAGCTTGTTTGATTACATCAGCGTAAGCTTTTGCGTTAAAACCAGCTAATTTATCATTGCTTACTTTTAAAACTTTATCTACTCCGTATTTGCCTAACTCGCTAACATCGCTGATGTTTACTGTTAAAGCTGTAACAGTAGTTCCTAATGATTCTGCCACTTTTTTAGCGTAAGAAGCTAATTCGAAAGCAACTTTTTTAAATTTTCCTTCTGCAGATTCTGCATATATTAATATTGACATAACAATTTTAGATTTTAGATTTTAGATTTCAGATTTTTGAAAATGAAATCTAAAATGATTATTGATTTTAGATTTTGAAGTGAATCAAATGTTGAGTTTTAGATTTCGTATTGCAATCAGCAATCTAAAATCTAAAGTCTACAATCTTAAATCACTTTAGCCTCGTTGTGTAATAAATTGATTAACTCATCTAAATTATCTGCAGAAACTAATTTTACTGCTGATTTTGGAGCTGGTTTTTCAAATTTCACTGCTTTTGTATTTACAGCTGCATCAACTGGCTCAAGGATAGTAAGCGCTTTTGTTCTTGCAGTCATAATTCCTCTCATGTTCGGGATACGTAAATCTTTTTCCTCAACAAGACCTTTTTGACCTCCAATAATTAATGGAAGAGTAGTGCTTACAGTTTCTTTTCCGCCGTCAATTTCACGAACTGCTTTTACATTGTTTCCGTCAACAGTCAAAGCTGTACAAGAGTTTAAGAAATTGTGGCCTAAAATTCCAGCAATCATTCCAGGAACCATTCCTCCGTTATAATCTAAAGATTCTTTACCAGCAATTACTAAATCGTAACCCCCATTTTTAATTACTTCTGCTAATTGTTTTGCAACGAAGAAACCATCTGTAGGATTTGCGTTAACACGAATAGCTTCGTTTGCTCCAATTGCCAAAGCTTTACGTAAAGTTGGTTCAGTATCAGGACCTCCGACGTTTACAACCGTTACATTTGCTCCTTGTTGTTCTTGAAACCATATAGCGCGTGTAAGACCGAATTCGTCATTAGGGTTAATTACATATTGTACACCATTAGTGTCAAATTCTGAATCACCGTTGGTAAAGTTGATTTTTGAAGTAGTATCAGGCACATGGCTGATGCAAACTAGTATTTTCATAAGTATATATTTTGAATTTATAATATGCTTTTACAAATTTAGAATTTAATTTGGAATAATTATACTATGCATGCATAATATTTTTTAAAACTATTACGATTTCGCTGATTCTGTAGTTTTGAATGGATTTCATCGGAATCTAAAAAATAAAAAACATTGATTTTGTCTGATTGTTAGGAATTTTGCAATAACCGATAGTTGGAAAGCAAATTAATTTTGTCTGAGAAATACTATTTTTTTGTTTTTTACGTTTGGATGAATGAATTTTGGAGAAACAAGAATTAAACAAATCGATAGAAGTTTGTCTGAAAAATGTTTTAAGTAAGTTTAAGTGTGAATTATACGTTATTATATCGATTTCGTAAATATCACAATAAAGTTTAAAAAGTTAAAACCTGAGAACAGATAGAAGTTCATGCGATTTTAAATTCAATTTTTGCATTTAAGTTATTTAAAATATTTATTTTTGCTCTTCAGAAAATTCAACATACAATATAAAATATGAGAACAATACAATTTAGAGAGGCCATTTGTGAAGCGATGAGCGAAGAAATGCGTCGCGATGAATCCATATATTTAATGGGAGAAGAGGTTGCAGAATACAATGGAGCATACAAAGCTTCAAAAGGAATGCTTGCTGAGTTTGGTGAAAAAAGAGTAATCGATACTCCAATTGCTGAGCTTGGATTTTCAGGAATTGCAGTAGGTTCTGCAATGAACGGAAACCGCCCTATTGTAGAATATATGACATTCAACTTCTGTTTAGTTGGTATTGATCAAATTATAAATAACGCTGCTAAAATGCGTCAAATGACAGGAGGACAATTTAATGTGCCTATCGTTTTCCGCGGACCAACAGCTTCTGCTGGTCAATTAGGAGCTACTCACTCACAAGCTTTAGAAAACTGGTTTGCTAATACTCCAGGTTTAAAAGTTGTTGTTCCTTCAACTCCTTATGATGCAAAAGGACTTTTAAAATCTGCAATCCGTGATAACGATCCTGTAATCTTTATGGAGTCTGAGCAGATGTACGGTGATAAAGGTGAAGTGCCAGACGGAGAATATACAATTCCAATTGGTGTTGCTGATGTTAAACGTGAAGGAACTGATGTAACGATTGTTTCTTTCGGAAAAATCATCAAAGAAGCTTTTATCGCTGCTGATGAATTAGCAAAAGAAGGAATTTCTTGTGAGATTATCGATTTAAGAACAGTTCGTCCAATGGACAAAGATGCTATCTTAAAATCGGTTAAAAAAACAAACCGTTTAGTAATTCTTGAAGAAGCTTGGCCAGTTGCCAGCCTTTCTTCTGAGATTTCTTATATCGTTCAAGAGCAAGCTTTTGACTTCCTTGATGCGCCAATTCAACGTATTACTACTGCGGATACTCCCGCGCCGTATTCTCCAGTACTGCTAAAAGACTGGTTGCCAAATGCAGGTGATGTAGTAAAAGCAGTTAAAAAAGTATTATACAAATAATACAAATATAAAATACTCATAAAACTTCATCAGACAGAATAGATTGGTGAAGTTTTTTTTTACTTTATAATGAACAAATTAACTCTACTTCTCTTATATTTTTTATTTGCTTTTGCGAATGTCGCTACTGCACAAACTAAGGTGAGTGGAGTTGTTTTGGACAAAACCAATCAGCCGATACCTTTTGCAAATGTGGTGTTTAAAGGTTCTAATATTGGAATCGTTTCTAATGAAGACGGCCGTTTTTATTTAGAATCGCCAAATACTTATACTGCACTGATGGTTACTTCGGCAGGATTTTCAGATAAGGAAGTTCCTTTAGAAAAAGCAGTCAATTACAATTTCAAAATTGTTTTGTTCGAAGAACAAGTGCTTAACGAGGTTGTAATTTATACCGGAAAAACTTCTAAGAAGAATAATCCGGCATTGGATATTTTGAGAAAAATTTGGGAAAGGAAACGTAAAAATGGACTCTACCTGTTTAATCAGTATCAAATGCAGAAGTACGAAAAAGTGGAGTTTGACATGAACACTATTGATAGTGCATTCATGAAAAATAAACTTTTTAAAGGTATGGAGTTTATCTTTAATCACGTTGATACTTCAGATGTTACAGGGAAAACCTATTTACCGATTTTTATAAACGAATCGGTTTATGATGTTTATGGTGACAACAAACTAAAGAAAGTAAAAGAAAATTTAACAGGAAATAAAATGTCTGGTTTTAACGGAAATCAGCAGATTTTATCTTTTGTAAAAGATCTTTATTCTGATTACAATATTTACGACAATCATCTGAAATTTTTTGATAAGAGTTTTACAAGCCCGCTTTCAAGAACAGGAATCGATGTTTATAATTATGTCTTAAAAGACAGTGCTTTTATCGATAAAAAATGGTGTTATAATATTGTTTTCTATCCGAGACGTAAAAATGAATTAACTTTTAAAGGAGATTTTTGGGTTAATGATACCACTTTTGCGATCAAGAAAATTAATATGGGCGTTACAAAAAGCGCCAATATTAACTGGGTAAAAGATATTTATATAGAACAGGAATTTGAAGTAGAAAATGATTCTGTTTTCCTTTTGACTCGTGACTATATGATGTCTGATTTTGCTTTGAATAAAAAGGAAAAATCGAAAGGAGTTTATGGTAAAAGAACAACTTTATATCGCAATCATAAATTCAATATTCAGAAACCAGAGAAATTTTATAAAGAGGAAGTCAATTTTATTGATAATGCTGTTTACGAACGACCTCCTGAGTTTTGGGAAGAAAACCGTTTTGAAAAATTAAATAAAGACGAACAGGGAATTTATAAAATGCTGGATACGCTGCAAACCGTCAAGCGATTTAAACAGCTGTATAATCTTGTCTCTATTTTAGGTAGCGGTTATGTCGAATTTAAAAATTTCGATTACGGACCTATATTTTCAACTTTTGGATATAACGAAGTTGAAGGTATAAGGTTAAGAGTTGGTGGAAGAACCTATTTTGGACCAAACGATCCATGGCGTATTCAGGCTTACACTGCGTACGGATTTGATGATAATAAATTCAAATATGGAGTTTCTGGAAAATGGATGGTTGACAAGAAAAACCGAGTTATCATTTCTGGAGGAAATAGGCGCGATATCGAACAGATTGGTGCGAGTTTAACTACTACAAATGACGTTTTAGGACGAAGTTTTGCCTCTTCGGCATTGTTTACAACGGGAAGCAATGGAAAACTGACGAATATCAATTTGAGTAATGTTTCTGTTGAAATGGAGCCCAAAAAGAACTTTATTGTCTCGGCAGGACTTTCGTATAGAACATTAGAATCAGCCTCAAAAACATTCAGTTTAGATTATTATACGACTCTGCCGACTCCCGAAAATCCCGCTGGTGTTGTCGAAAGTATGGTAAAACAATCTGAGGCTAATATTCAGTTTGAGTTTATGCCAAACAGAAAAACGATTGGTTATGGTGTAGAAAGGAGTTTAGTTGATAGTCCTTTTAGTCATTTCTTCGTTAATTTCAGTTACGGATTAAAAGGAGTTTTTGATAGTGATTTTGCTTACGAAAAAATTCAAGTTTTCTATAGACAGCCAATTATTATCGGGCCTTTAGGAAGAACAAATATTACAATCGAAACAGGAAAAACTTTTGGTACAATTCCGTTAGGTTTGATGAGTGTAATTCCTGGTAACCAGACTTACTTTACAATTGAAAACACATTCAGTAACTTGAATTTCTATGAATTCGTTACAGATCAATATACAACCTTGCAGTGGAATCATGATTTTGGTGGAAGATTGTTTGCTAGAATTCCATTCATGAGAAAACTGAACTGGAGAGAGTTTATCGGAATTAGAGCTGTTCACGGAACTATTTCTGATGCCAATCGTGCCATCAACGCTTCTGGATTACCTTATAATGCTCCTGAAAAAGTATATTGGGAGTATAATGCAGGAATTGGAAATATTTTTAAAGTTTTCCGTCTTGATTTTTCTTGGAGAGGAAATTATCTAGATATGCCAGACGCACATAAATTTGCAATAAAAGGATCTTTCGGATTTTATTTTTAAAGATGCAAAGGCTCAAAGTTACAAAGTCGCAAAGGTTTTAAATCTTTGCGATTTTTTTGTTTCTAGCTTTTGATAATCATTGAGATTCCAGATCAGATTTTTATCTGCTTAATCTGCAAAATCTGCGAGAGATAAAAAAAAACTTAGCGACTTGGCGACTTTGCGAGAACTAACTCCATTTTTCTTAAATTTGATTTACTTTCGAAAACTATAATCATGCAAGAAGCAATAGATTTCCTTTCCTCTAAAAATCCAATATTTCTAGAAATCATAGAAAAGTATGGATTGCCACCAATTCCGAGGCGCCCGCCTGGATTTGAAACTTTGGTTTTATTAATTCTTGAGCAGCAGGTTTCTATAGATTCAGCAAAAGCTACATTCTTAAAAATAAAAGCTTTTACAACTTGTAATCCTGAAAAGATGGCGGTTTTGTCTGATGAAGAATTTAGAAGTCTTGGAGTAAGCCGTCAGAAAACAAAGTATATTAAGGTTTTAGCGGAAGCGGTTTTAAACAAAGAATTAGATATTGATAGCTTAGCTTCAAAACCTGCAAAACAAGTTCGTGAGGAACTTATTAAGTTAAAAGGAATAGGCAATTGGACAATAGATATTTATCTGATGTTTTGTCTGGAAGAACCCGATTTGATTCCGCTGGGCGACATTGCTGTTATAAATACGATTAAAGAATTGCTGAATATTCATGACAAGCAAGAAATGGAAATTCATGCAGAACAATGGAGTCCCTATCGATCTTATGCGACTTATCTGCTCTGGCATTATTACTTGAAGAAAAGAAATAGGAGTATTAGCTTTTAAATGCTTGTTTTTTAAACTTTAATGAGGATAATTTAACCTTGTTTTTTATTGTAAAACTAGATTCTTTAGTTATTTTTGCAATCGAAATTTTAGAAACAATAAAAAACGAAAATGACCGCAGACAAATTAACGACTTTCGATGTATTGATCGAAATACCAAGAGGAAGCAGAAATAAATACGAGTACGATTTTGAAATTAAAAGAATGCGTTTTGATAGAATGTTATTCTCTTCAATGATGTACCCAGCTGATTACGGATTTATTCCAGAAACTTTAGCTTTAGATGGTGACCCTCTTGATGTATTAGTTTTGGTAAACGAACCAACTTTTCCTGGATGTGTTATGGAAGTTAAACCAATTGGTGTATTCCACATGGCAGATGATAAAGGACCAGACGAAAAAATTATTTGTGTACCAGTTTCTGACCCAATTTGGAATTCATTAACTGATTTATCAGATATTAATCCTCACTTAGTAAAAGAAATCGAGCACTTTTTCCAAGTTTACAAAGATCTTGAAAACAAAAAAGTAGACGTAGAAGGATGGGGAGACGTAAAAGAGGCTTACGATATTATCGCTGAGTGTACAAAACGTTTTGATGACATTGAAAATAAACCGGCTGGATTATTTAGCATTAAATAATTTTAACCTTATTCTATTATAAAAAAAGCAATACTGCCGTCAGGAGTATTGCTTTTTTGTTTAAATTCGTTTTAGTTAGATTGTTGACTATTAACCAAAACCATTAAAATATTATGAATGCATTTATGATTTACCTGCCCATTATTATGGCAGTTTTAGGATTACTTTTCATGGGAATAAAAAGGACTTGGGTTTTAAAACAAGACGCTGGAGACGGTAAGATGAAAGAGATTTCAGATTACATCTATGAAGGAGCCTTAGCTTTTCTAAAAGCCGAATACAAACTATTAACCATCTTTGTAATTATTGCCAGTTTAGCTTTGGCAGGAATTACTTTTATTCCAGGAGTAAAAACACATTTATTAATCGTAATAGCATTTATTTTTGGTGCATTTTTCTCTGCTTTAGCGGGAAATATGGGAATGAAAATAGCAACAAAAACAAACGTTAGAACTACTCAAGCGGCACGTACAAGTTTACCGCAAGCTTTAAAAGTTTCTTTTGGCGGCGGAACCGTAATGGGATTAGGCGTTGCAGGTTTAGCTGTTTTGGGTTTGACATCATTTTTTATCATTTTCTTTCATTTATTTTCTGGAGGAGTTTGGAAAGATACCGATACAATGACGGTTGTCTTAGAAACTCTTGCAGGATTTTCATTAGGAGCAGAATCAATTGCTTTATTTGCCAGAGTTGGGGGAGGAATCTACACAAAAGCTGCCGACGTTGGAGCCGATTTAGTTGGTAAAGTTGAAGCTGGAATTCCAGAAGATGATCCTCGTAACCCAGCTACAATTGCAGATAACGTGGGAGATAACGTAGGGGATGTTGCAGGTATGGGAGCCGACTTATTTGGGTCGTATGTAGCAACTGTTTTAGCTGCAATGGTTCTTGGAAACTATGTGATTAAAGATATGGGCGGAAGCATTAATGATGCTTTCGGAGGAATTGGACCAATTTTACTTCCAATGGCTATTGCTGGTTTCGGAATTTTATTCTCAATTATAGGAACAACTTTAGTAAAAATATCAGATGACAATGCAAAAGAAGCTCAAGTACAGAAAGCATTAAATATAGGAAACTGGGTTTCAATTGTTTTAACTGCCGTGGCTTGTTTCTTTTTAGTGCAGCACATGTTACCAGAAACAATGCAGATGACATTCTTTGGAGAAGGCTCAAAAGCAATCTCATCAATGCGTGTTTTCTATGCAACTTTGGTCGGATTAGTAGTTGGTGGAGCGATTTCATCAGTAACAGAATATTATACAGGATTAGGAACAAAACCAGTTTTGGCAATTGTTCAAAAATCTTCTACAGGTGCGGGAACAAACGTAATTGCAGGTTTGGCAACGGGAATGATTTCTACTTTCCCAACGGTATTATTGTTTGCCATCGCAATCTGGATTTCTTATGTTTTGGCAGGGTTTTATGGAGTTGCGCTAGCAGCTTCAGCTATGATGGCTACAACGGCAATGCAATTGGCAATCGATGCTTTCGGACCAATTTCTGACAACGCTGGTGGAATCGCAGAAATGAGCGAATTGCCAAAAGAAGTTCGTACAAGAACTGATATTTTAGATTCAGTAGGAAATACAACAGCAGCAACAGGAAAAGGATTTGCTATTGCATCTGCAGCCTTAACTTCATTGGCTTTGTTTGCTGCGTATGTAACCTTTACAGGAATTGACGGAATTAATATTTTTAAAGCGCCAGTTTTAGCGATGTTATTTGTCGGTGGAATGATTCCTGTGGTCTTCTCAGCTTTGGCAATGAATTCTGTTGGAAAAGCGGCAATGGATATGGTGTATGAAGTTCGTCGCCAGTTCAAAGAAATTGCTGGAATTATGGAAGGAACGGGAAAACCAGAATATGGAAAATGTGTGGAGATTTCTACAAAAGCCGCTTTACGCGAAATGATGCTTCCTGGAATCTTAACAATTGGTTTTCCGATTGTAATTGTACTTTTAGGAAAATTAGTTTATTCAGATAACAATCAATTAATTGCTGAAATGTTAGGCGGATATATGGCTGGAGTTACTGTTTCTGGAGTGCTTTGGGCAGTTTTCCAAAACAATGCAGGTGGTGCTTGGGATAATGCTAAAAAATCTTTTGAAGCAGGAGTTATGATCAATGGCGAAATGACGTATAAAGGCTCCGATGCACACAAAGCAGCGGTAACTGGAGATACGGTTGGAGATCCTTTTAAAGATACTTCTGGACCATCAATGAATATCTTAATCAAATTGACTTGCTTGATCGGATTGGTAATTGCTCCGATTTTGGGAGAAGGTCATGAGGCATCTGATATTGCAGGAAAAGCTTCTTGCTGTGCTAAAACCGAAATGCATGCAGGAATGTCGAAATGCGGCGATATGTCTGGAATGACAAAAGAAGAATGTATTAAAATGTGTAAAGAAAAAGGCTGTTCTGAAGAAGAAACGGCAAAATGTCTAGCTCATTTTGACACAAACGGAAAAAGTAGTGTTCATTCAGAAAGCGAATCAGTTCGTGTTGAGGTTAAAAATATAAACGGAAAAACGACAGGAACAGTTACCAAAACAGTAGACGGAAAAACTACAACCGAGGTTTTTGAAGGAACTGAAGAAGAAGTTTTAACAAAAGTTGAAGCTGCGAAATAATAGCTTTGTCAAAGTTTTAAACTTTGACAGAGTTCCTTAAAAAAAGAAAATGCCTCTAAATTATTTTAGAGGCATTTTTTATTGATTCAAAGCATATTCTTTTATCAACGTCGAAGCTGGAATATGAAGAGCTTCGGTTAAAACTCTTATTTGTTTTATTGTTAATGCTCTTTTGCGATTAAACAATTCAGATACTCTTGATCGGCTATTTAATATAATTCCTAAATCGGCATCGCTTAATCCGTTTTGTTCCATCATAAATTTAATGGCTTCAATAGGATCAGGTTCAGGAATTGGATAATGAATTTGTTCGTATTTTTCTATAAGTGTTACCAGAATATCTAGCTCATCTCCTTCAGCAGTATCTGGTTTGGCGTCGAAAAGAAAATTAACTCTTTCCAATGCTAAACTATAGTCATGTTCTGTTTTTATTGGCTTTATATTCATATTATTTACAAATTTTTAATGTCATTTAAATCATCATACTCATTATGTGTTCCAATAAAAAGAATATAAACGATTTGAGTTTCGTAATTGATTTTCACAATCAATCGATAATGATTTCCACAAATATTGAAGATAACTTTATTGTTGCCAACAAAATCTGCAGTACCAAAAAAAGATTTCACAGCATTAGAATTAGAAAAACTATTTTTATCAAAAACTTGATACCAGGATAATAATTGTTGCTTTGAGTTTGGAAATCTTTCCCAAAAATTTTGCAAGGTTCTCTTTGCTACTATTCTCATAATTTAGTTTTGCAAATATATTTATTTTTTCCCAAATAGGGAAATTGTTTTAAAGCGAAACAAATGTAAGAAAATATTTAAACAAAAAATGCCTCTAAATTATTTTAGAGGCATTTTTTATATTTGTGTAAAGCTATATTTTTTAGAATAATCCGTTTAATTCAGCATCAATTCTATTAATGATATCTCCCAAGTCTTCTGGATTGTCAACAAAATTGATATTGTCAACATCAATAATTAAAAGCTTTCCTTTAGTATAAGTCTGAATCCAAGCTTCATATCTTTCGTTCAAACGGCTTAAATAATCGATCGAAATAGAGTTTTCATATTCGCGTCCGCGTTTATGAATCTGTCCTACTAAGTTTGGAATCGAACTTCTTAAATAAATCAATAAATCTGGAGCTTTAACCAATGATTCCATCAATTCGAACAAAGACGTGTAATTTTCAAAATCACGACTTGTCATTAGTCCCATTGCATATAAATTGGGAGCGAAAATATGCGCATCTTCGTAAATCGTTCTGTCTTGAATGATTTTTTTTCCGCTTTCGCGAATTTGCTGCACTTGACGGAAACGGCTGTTAAGGAAATAAATCTGAAGATTAAACGACCAACGTTCCATTTGATGGTAAAAATCATCCAAATACGGATTATCAACTACATCTTCATAATGAGGCTCCCATTTGAAATGTTTCGCCAATAATTTGGTCAATGTAGTTTTTCCTGCGCCTATATTTCCTGCTATTGCTATGTGCATTACGGTGTTACGATTTTATAATTTGATATATCTGTAGTTGTAAAAATAGATAAAATTTGGTCTTTGTAATAAAAATTGTCAAAGGTTTTTTCTAAAACTTTAATTTCGGAAATTACCTCAGGATTTGATTTATCAAACCCTTTAAAATACAATAAATTATCCTTAGCGAAAAGATATTGAGAAGAGTTAACGATAGAAATTTTATCAAAATCAGCAATTTTTCCTAACGAAGTTATCTTTCCAAAAATGTCGCAAGAGTACCAATTATTTTTCTCGTCAATCCAATAGAAAGTATTAAAATCGGTTTGATAATATTGGATAGATTCTGTCAGCGGAATTGAAACGGTTTTGTACTCATTTTTTAAATAATCAAAAAGACCAATTTGTTGGTTTAGAGTATTGTAAATCCATAACTGATTTTGTGTGGACATTCCAATGGCGCTCACCACAATTGGAGTAGCGTTTTGAGAAAAGTTAATTTCGGTCATTTTATTTAATTGATTATCTAATAAAACAACACTATTGAAATCTTCATAAAACAAAACAATCTTTAGCGGATTCTGGAGGTCAACTTTCGTGATTTTTCCCAAAGAAACATTCTTGTATTCAAAGATTTCTTTTCCTTTAATTTTACTGAAAACATTATTGGTTATCTGATACGAATATCCAAAAGCATCATATCCTAAAAACGTATCAGAAGTATTTTTATATTGCGAAATCAAAGTTGGATTGATACTCAAATCCTGAGCTGAAAGCGCATGAAAAGTGCAGAAAAGAAATACGGAGAATAAAATTTTTTGCACAATTTTACGCATTAGAAATTATTTTACAAGAGTACCAAATTACAAAAAACTCTCCTTAAAATTTCAATTTTGAGTCTTAAACCTTTTTTAAATCTAATAGTCTAAAAAATAAGCGGTTCTGTCTATACCTTGTTGCCGTTAATATATTTAGTTTTTTGAATTTTAAAATTAATAATACATTTGAATGTAAGTTTTGTCGGATTTACTCACTTAAAGGAAATAAAATGAAAAAGATATTTTTTTATATGACTATACTGCTTGTTTCTCTACAGATTCAAGCGCAAAAAGATTTTCAAGGAATGGCCGTTTACGAATCAAAAACACAAGCGCCAAAATTTGAGGGAATGCGCGGAAATAGAGATATTACGCCAGAAATGCAGAAAAACATGGAAGAGCGCATGAAAAAAATGCTCGAAAAAACATTCATTTTAAATTTCGATAAAGCTGCATCAATTTATAAAGAAGAGGAAAAGCTAGAAGCGCCTGGTCAACAGCAAGGAGGTTTTAGAGTTATGTTTGGCTCACTTACTGGCGGTGGCGGTACTTTTTATAAAGATGTAAAGGCAAAAACGTATACGGTCGATAAAGAATTTATGGGCAAGGAATTTCTTGTTGTAGATTCTCTTCCAAAATTAGAATGGAAATTAGAACAGGAAACCAAACAAATAGGTGGTTACAATTGCTTCAAAGCGACAGCAGTAAAACAGGCTAGCAAAACTGATTTCAGAAACTTTAGACCTAAAAACAATGACGACAAAAAAGACGAAGTTAAAAAGACCTCAGGCGAGACAAAAACCAATTTCGCAGACAATTTTGAAATTCCAAAAGAGATAGTTGTAACAGTTTGGTATACACCAGAAATTCCGATTAATCAAGGACCAGAAAATTACTGGGGACTTCCAGGATTAATTTTAGAAATTAACGATGGAACAACTACAATCTTGTGTTCGAAAATTGTTTTGAATGCCAAAGATAAAGTGGAAATAAAACCTTCTAAGAAAGGAAAAGTAATTTCTCAGAAAGAATACGATGAAACGGTAATTAAAAAAATGGAAGAATTCAGGGAGATGAATCGCGGCCGTGCAGGCGGGCCTCCTCCAATGGGAAGATAATGTCTTTAAAATTCCAATTTTCAAAATCCAAAATTTCAATATTCTTATAATGAATAAGATACTTTTTTTATTTGCCATACTTTTTACTTCTATTTCCTTTTCGCAAAGTGTCCGTTTTGACGGTTTGATTCAGGACGAACAGAAAAATCCGTTAGAAATGGCCAATATTATGGCTATTAATAATGGCACAAAAGCAATGGATTCTTATGGAATTACGAATGACAAAGGAAAATTTCAGCTGACTTTAAAACCTAATACTGCTTATACTATTAAAGTGAGTTATTTGGGAATGAAGTCTAAAGAAATTGCAGTGTCAACAAAGTCTGAAAATATGACTCAGAATATTGTTTTGGATGGTGCAGGAATCGAATTGGAAGGTGTTGAAATTGTTCGCGAAATGCCTGTTTCTATAAAAGGCGACACGATTGTTTACAATGCGGATTCTTTTAAATCGGGAACCGAAAAAAAGCTTGAAGATGTCTTGAAGAAACTTCCTGGAGTTGAGGTAAATGCCGATGGAGAAATTGAAGTTGAAGGAAAAAAAGTCAGTAAATTGATGGTTGAAGGAAAAGATTTTTTTGATGGAGATACCAAATTAGGCGTCAAAAATATTCCAGCCGATGCAATTGATAAAGTTCAAGTTTTAAGAAATTATAACGAAATAAGCCAATTAAAAGGTTTAGAAAACGATCAGGAAAATGTGGCAATGAATATTAAACTGAAAGAAGGCAAAAAGAACTTTTGGTTTGGAGATGTAACAGCAGGAATTGGTGTTGCAGAATTGGACAGCCGATATATCATTAATCCGAAACTGTTCTATTACAGTCCGAAATACAGTATTAATTTAATTACCAATTTTAATAATATTGGCGAATTGCCTCTTACAGCTCAGGATTATTTTAAGTTCACAGGAGGATTTAAAAACGTGATGAAAAAAGGCGGAAGTAGTTTTAATGTTTCTTCTAATGATTTAGGAATTTCATTGCTTCGAAACAATCGAGCTAAAGAAATTGAAACCAAATTTGGAGCAACAAACTTTGCTTATTCAGTTAATAAAGCTTGGAATTTAAGTGGTTTTGGGATTCTCTCGACTTCAAAAACGCAATTAGAAACAAAATCTCAGACAACAATTTTAGATTCTGGAGATCAGCAGAGACGTGATGAAAATACAAGTCAAAAGAATAATTTGGGTCTTTTTAAATTAAGTTCAACATACAAGCCAAGCGACAAATTTCAGTTTGATTATGACATCTTAACAAAGCTGACAAAACAAGAAGAATATTCAGATTTGTTTAGAGAGCAGATTGTTCAGAATGTCGCGACTTCAGAAGATATTTTTACAACCAAAAAGCAAGATCCTACTTCTGTTAACCAAAATTTGAGTTTGTATTATACACAAAGTGCTAAAAATATTTTTGCTTTTGAAATGCAACATTTATATCAGGACGAAAATCCATTTTATAATGCCAATTTACAAACGCTTCCTTTTGCTTTGTCAGGATATGATGCTACACAATCTAGAAACGATTACAATCAGAATCGTTTTGTAAAAACTAATAAGCTAGATGCCAAACTGGATTACTACTATATGGTAACGCCAAAAAGTAACATCAATATTACATTGGGAAATACCTATTCTTATCAGAACTTCAATTCACATATTTTTCAAATGTTAGATAATGGAGACAGAAATGATTTAAATAATTCAGAGAATAATAACGATGTAGATTACAGATTTAATGATGCTTTTGTAGGCTTTCATTATAAAATCTTGACCGGAAAATTTACTTTGACGCCTGGAGTAAGTCTGCATACATACCAAATGAGAAATGGACAATTGGGAACCGATTATTCTCAGAATTTTGTGAAAGTGCTTCCAGATTTCTTTGCTTTATATCAAATCAAAAAGTCTGAAACACTTACTTATAATTTCTCTCTAACAAACGATTTTACAGATATAAATCAGTTGGCTTCGGGCTATGTTTTGTCTAATTATAGCAGTTTGTTTCGCGGAAATCGTTTCTTAGAAAATGCTACTTCACAAGTACATTCACTTCGTTATTTCAAGTATAACATGTTCAATTTTGAAAATATTTTTGCGAATGCGACTTATACCAGAAAAGTAGATGCTATTAAAACAAAAGCCAATTTTGACGGAATTAACCAATCATCAGTTCCTTATAATTCCAATTTAGCCGATGAAACTTTTACGGGAATGGGAAATTATGGGCGTTCGTTTTTAAAGAATTATAAAGCTTCTGCAAATGCAACTTTCAATTGGTCAAAATTCAACAACATTCAGAACAATCAATTGTCAACAACAGAGAGTTTCAGTCAGAGTTATACTTTACGAGCTTCAACAAATTATAAAAATCTTCCAAATATCGAATTTGGATATAACCTTTTGGTTAATAAATACAGCGGTTCAACTTTTTACACTGATAAACCATTTGCAAGGTTAGATTATTATTTCTTGGATAGTTTTTCTTTTGTTTCAGAATACGAATTCTACCATTATTATAATGGAGATAAAACCGTTGATAACGAATATGATTTTTTAAGCGCCAGTTTAATTTATCAAAAAAAGAATAGCAAATGGGAATATAAAATCTCGGCAACCAATCTGCTGAACACCACTTATCTTAATGATGACAGCTTTTCGCAGTTCTCAACACGAGTTTCTCAATATACGGTTCAACCACGTTACATCATATTTTCGATGAAATATAATTTGTAGTATTTTTGTTGCTAATATTGCGGTTTTTGTGATTTGTTTAATGAAGAATCAAATATCTTTGCGCTATATTATTAACGACTAAAAACGTAATCATGCGCAATTTTACATGGAGTTTTTTACTCTTGTTTGCCGGAATGTTTGTTTCTTTCTCTCAGACAAATGGCATTGAAAAAGGAACCTATTTATCTACAAACAAAGGTGGAAAGATTAAGTTAAATTTATTAGAGAATAATAAATACGAATTGGTTTTTTATTCGGGAGGTTATGAGATTAAAGGCGATTCGCTAGTTTTCTTAAAAAGCACTAATAATAAAGTAAACATATTTGATCTTTCTTTTGTTAAAGATAAAAAGGCAAAAAAAGTTAAGATTAAATTCTTGAATCCGTCTTATTACTCATTTTATATAGGAACTCAAAAAGGTTCAGAATCTGTTCAATACCAGAAACTTTCAGACATAAAATCGAAAGTTGATCCTGAATGGACAAATACCGATTTAGAGTTTGAAATAGATAAAACCGATTTTCTTTATTTGGTTTATGAAGATTATGACGGTAAAAGCGATGTGAATAAATATGCATTGCCAAAAGATGTTTCAGAAGTAACAATCAATTATGATTTGGCAGTTTTAAATGATTTAAATCTTATTGGATCTTTTGATCAAAAAACAAAAGAATTGAAAATTTCTGATCAGCACGGAAAAGATCCTTTGGTATTTATCAACGAAAAAGAGGAAAAACCAATTAAAGTTGCTACAATAGTTCCAGTAGAAACACAAATTATCCCAAAGTGGACTTATCCAGGAAAAGAAAATACTTTAATCAATGATGATTTTGGTTCTGAAGTTGTAATAGATAGTGCTGCTGCAGTAGTGGAAGCTGCGCCACTTGATGCTACAATTGCACCACCAGCGTATACGACTTATGATTTTAAATTGAAAATCGAAAACAGTTTAAAAAAAGCAATAGAATCTACTAAAACTGCGAGTAATAAGTTTCTGGTTGTTGTAGTTGACAGCAAGAATAAAACGGCAAAAGAAACTTTTGATGCTTTTATAAAAGAACAAGAAACGCAGACAGGCTATAATATGTATGATTCGTATAATGCACTATACGATACCTACAATTATTATTTGGCTGGAGCCGATGATAAAAAATGGCTGAAAAACAATAAAATAACCAATGATCCAAGCGTATTGGTTTTAAACGGAAACGGTGATGTACTTGCTATTGCAAAATCAGATTTAACAACACAGCAATATCAGTTTAGTTATTATGGTGATTTTTATAAGAGGCTTCAAAAAGCGAACGCTTTCCTTTCTATAGATAAAGTTTTAAAGAACAAAAAAGCTTCAGATTCAGATTTAATAAGTGCTTTTAATAAAGCGGCTTTATTAGAAGCATCTTATGATTATGATTCAGATTATTCAGTAAGCGATCCTAATTCTACTGATTTTGTAATTACAAAAACGACTTTAGACCAAAAAGAAGTAGCTCAAACTTGGAAAAAATTGATTGAGGCACATCAAAAAGATAAAGCCGTAAACATGTATTTGGCTGAAACAATTATTAAAGAAATCAAAAATCAAGGATTTACAAAACAGCTTTTCAGTACAGACAGAATTCTAAATGATACAGATTTCTTAGCTATCGATTATTTGCTAAATCACTCAGAAGATATTGAAAATAATCGTGCTGATTTTAATAGTAAACAAGGAGAACTTCATACCGTTGGAAATGTAGTTTCTGAAATTTCAGATGCATTGCAGCAAAATCTGTATCTTTCTCAAGATGGAGTTTCTGGAGAAATGAATAAAGAAAAAATCAATTCAATTTATAAGAAAATCATTGCTTCTGGAAAAGGGAATTTTGATGTTTATAGAAATTACTTCTACTATTTAAGCCAGATTCAAGAAAAAGATGATTCTAACATAACTTACTTAAAAGAGTTCAGTACGTATTTTGATAATACATTAGCTGGACCAAGTCCAATAGAAAAACTAGATGCAATTTTTGGAGGTTTAGATTCTAGCTCAAGTTATTCTTATGATGGATGGAATTCATTTAAACTTTACCATTCAGATGTTTGTAACAATGCGGCTTGGACAGTGGTACTAAAACCACAGAATTCAAACTTTTTAAAAGAGGCAATTAAATGGTCTGAATATAGCTTGGTGATATCTAAAAACAATCCGTACTACTTAGACACTTTAGCGCAATTGTATTATAAAGATGGACAGACACAAAAAGCTATCGAAACACAGGTTTTAGCAGTAAAATATATTACTAGTGATGTTGATGAAGAAACTGCAAATCAAATGAAAGAAGTTTTAACTAAAATGAGTAACGGAACATATTAAGCGTATCACGAAACCCGACAGGTTTTTGAAACTTGTCGGTTTGATTATAGTTGAAAACAAAAACGGCTGTCTAAATTTTAGACAGCCGTTTTTTCATATTTAAAATTTAGATTGAATTACAATCCAAATGCAGCTTTTACTTGGTCAACAAAATCAAGTTTTTCCCATGTAAACAACTCAACAGTAACTGTTTTTTCGTTTCCGCCTGGAGCAGAGAAAGTTTTAGTTACAGTTTCTGGTTTACGTCCCATGTGTCCGTAAGCAGCAGTTTCGCTGTAAATTGGGTTTCTTAATTTTAATCTTTGCTCAATAAAGTAAGGACGCATATCAAAGATAGCTTCTACTTTTTTAGCGATTTCACCGTTAGTTAAGTTTACTTTAGAAGTTCCGTAAGTTTCAATGAAAATACCCATTGGCTCAGCAACTCCGATTGCGTAAGAAACCTGAACTAAGATTTCGTCAGCAACACCAGCAGCAACTAAGTTTTTAGCGATATGACGAGTTGCATAAGCAGCACTTCTATCTACTTTACTTGGATCTTTTCCAGAGAATGCACCACCACCGTGAGCACCTTTTCCACCGTAAGTATCAACAATGATTTTTCTTCCTGTTAAACCAGTATCTCCGTGAGGTCCTCCAATAACGAATTTTCCTGTTGGGTTAATGTGGTAGTTGATTTTATCGTTGAATAAATGAGCGTGCTCTGGGTTTTTAGCGATAATTCTAGGAATCAAGATTTCGATAATGTCTTTTTTGATTTTAGCCAACATTGCAGCCTCTTCATCAAAATCATCGTGTTGAGTTGAGATAACAATTGCATCAATACGAGTTGGTTTGTTATCGTCGCTATATTCTAAAGTTACTTGAGATTTAGCATCTGGACGTAAATACGTGATTTCTTTGTTTTCACGTCTTAAAATTGCTAACTCTTGTAATAATTTATGAGATAAATCTAATGCCAAAGGCATGTAGTTTTCAGTTTCGTTTGTAGCGTAACCAAACATCATTCCTTGGTCACCAGCACCTTGTTCTTCTGGCTTAGCTCTGTCAACACCTTGGTTAATATCTGCAGACTGCTCGTGAATAGCTGAAAGAATTCCACAAGAATTCGCTTCAAACATATATTCACTTTTAGTATATCCAATTTTACGGATTACCTCACGTGCAATTTGCTGAACATCAAGATAAGTATTTGATTTTACTTCACCTGCTAAAATAACCTGACCAGTTGTAACTAATGTTTCACAAGCAACTTTTGAGTCAGCATCAAATGCCAAAAAGTTGTCAATTAAAGCGTCCGAAATTTGATCTGCAACTTTGTCTGGATGCCCTTCACTAACAGATTCTGACGTAAATAAATAAGCCATAATAATGTAATAAAAATGTATTAATTTTAAATTTAAGCGAGGAAATGATTGCTAAAAAGGGCTAAAGGAGAGTATCTGCTTTAGCATTTTTTACTGCTGAAATTAATTTCTCAGCATTCATAACGAAATCATTTCATTATGAAGAGGTTGCAATCAGTTCAAATTTTTCCTCTATTTCGGGTGCAAAGGTATGAAACCATTTTGATTTGCAAATTAAAGTTCAACTTTTTTTATTTTTTATGACAGAAATTTAACAGTAGCATACTATTTTGATAGGGTAATGGAAAATATTTTGCTTTTTGTTTGGCTGATTAAAAAATAGTTCGCAACTTTGCCCCGTTAAAACAAAAGAAACAAATGAAATTTACAGTTTGCAATATGATGTCTTGTAAGATGCCGGAGCTATCCGCAGAGACGCTATTGTAGTTATTTTTCAATAAAATATAAATAGAACCTCTGCCGAACCGCAGAGGTTTTTTTTATTGCAAAAATGAAACCTGTAAGATTTTTTTTAAGCCAAAAAAAACTAATTAATCAGTAAAGAAGAAATGAAGAAAAATGTACTAATCGTTTTGGGTCTTGTGACATTTTCAGGACTTTATGCTCAAGACAATAAAAAAGAGCAGGATAGTTTAAAAAACAACGAACTGTCTGAAGTTACTATTATTGGATCAAGAAGTAAAAACAGAGTTAAAACAGATGTGCCAGTTCCGGTAGATGTTTTTAACGTATCAGAAATAACAAAAGGAGCACCGCAAACCAGCGTAACTCAAATTTTAAATTATGTTGCTCCGTCATTTACGAGTAACCCAACATCTACAGCAGATGCAACAGACCACGTAGATCCTGCACAATTAAGAGGATTAGGGCCAGATCAGGTTTTAATTCTCGTAAATGGAAAAAGAAGACATACAAGTGCTTTAGTAAACATAAACGGATCGCCAGGAAGAGGATCTGTGGGAACAGACTTAAATGCGATTCCGTCTTTTGCTATAGAAAGAATTGAAGTTTTAAGAGATGGAGCTGCCGCACAATATGGTTCTGATGCGATTGCTGGAGTTATCAATATTGTTTTAAAGAAAAACGCCAATTATCTGACAGGAGGAATTCAATATGGAGCGAATCTATCTTCGGGATCAAACAATTTTGAAGGAGGGGCAGACGGACAAACTGCTCAAATCGATTTAAACTACGGAACTTCATTAGGCAAACCAGGAAGTTTCTTAAATATTACAGGAACTGCCGTAACGAGACAGGCAACGAGTAGAGCAGGAATTAGAAGCAATGCTATTTTTAATGCCTACAATGCAGTCGAAAATAGAGCTGCGCAAGATGGAGTAGAAATCAACTCTTTATTTAGCAATATTAATACGACTACAAATTCAGCTCAGATTTTGTCTTCTTTAAAACAATATGCACCACAAGTAAGTTATTTTACAACGGCACAGCAAAACGCTATTGCATCAGCATCGACAATTGCACAAATGCAAACTGCTTTAAATTTTGATGTGACTAATAATGAGTTAGCTTACAGAAATCAGCAGAGAAGTGATTACAATATGAGTGTTGGACAGTCTGAATTGGCTGCAGGACAATTGTATTTTAATGCAAAATACCCTTTGAGCGAAACGACTTCGTTGTATTCTTTTGGAGGTGTTTCTTATAGAGGCGGTAAATCGTATGCGTTTAACAGACTGCCAAACGGTTCTGGAACTTTCACGCAAGTGTACCAAAACGGATTCTTGCCAGAAATTGAATCAAAAATTTTAGATGCTTCTGGAGCAGTTGGAATAAACACACAATTATTTGGTTTTGATACTGATTTAAGCACGAACTTAGGAACAAACTCATTTAATTATGATGTGAACAATACCATCAATGCAACTTTAGGGACAAACTCTCCATTTAGTTTTGATGCCGGAAAAGTTTCGTTTTTACAAAGTACAACCAACTTAGATTTTAGTAGAAAACTAGATGTTCTTTCTGGACTGAATGTTGCTTTTGGAGGTGAATTCAGATATGAAAACTACCAAATTAAAGCAGGAGAAGAAGCTTCTTACGGATTGTATGATGTAAACGGAAATTTAGTTTCTGGAATTCTACCAAGCAATTCTCCATTAATTGTGACTGACTTCTTTGGAAACAAACGTGGAGCAGGAGCGCAAGGATTTTCGGGATTCCAGCCTTCTGATGCTAAAGAAAAAGACAGACAGAGTGGAGCTGCGTATGTTGATTTAGAATTGAATGCCACTGAAAAATGGCTTATAAATGGAGCGGCACGTTATGAAAACTATTCAGATTTTGGAAATACAGTAACTTTCAAATTGGCTTCTCTTTTAAAATTAAATGATAATATCAATTGGAGAATTTCTGGACAAACTGGTTTTAGAGCGCCTTCTTTACAGCAAAGATATTTTGAGTCAAGTTCAACACAGTTTATAAACGGTGCTCCATATCAAGTAGGCTATTTTACGAATGATTCGCAAGCGGCAAAAAGTATTGGAATTGAAAGTTTAAAACCAGAAAAATCAAAAAGCATCAGTACAGGATTTACATTCAAAATTCCTGAAGCTAACATAACCATTGCAACTGATGCTTATTTTACAAGAATCAACGACAGAATTGTATTGTCTGGACAATATTCTAGACCAACAGACGCACAGATTGCAGCGGCAACTTCGCCAGAACAGGCTGAGGCGTTGACTTTATTTCAGCAAGCATTTGATTTGAAAGGTGTAGAAAGAGCTTCGTTCTGGACAAACGGAATCGATTCTGAAACAAAAGGAATTGATTTGGTAATTTCTCAGAAATACGATGTAATTCAGGATTTCACAATTAGAAACGATTTTGCATTAAGTTTTAATGAAACCAAAAGAGTAGGAGATTTACATATTCCGCAATCAATCGTTAATGCTGGAGGAGAACCTTATATTTATTCATTCTTCCCAGAATCAAGCCGAGTATATTTAGAAGAAGCGATTCCGAAATTGAAAGCCAATTTGATGACAACCTTCAATATTAAGAAACTAGATATTTATTTAAGAAACAGCTATTTCGGAAAAGTTACAGATCCAGGAGCAACAGATGTTAACCTAGACGGATTTTCTTCTGTGTACGAACATCCAGAATACAGCGCAAAATTGGTTACAGATTTATCTTTAGGATATCAAATCAACGAGCATTTGAGAGCTACAATTGGAGTTAATAATATAGGAGATGTTTATCCAGACAGAAATAATCCTGCAACTCCAGCTTTTACAAATACAACTCCAACTTTGTCGCCAGCGCCAAGTACAGATTTGACAAATGCGAATCAGTTTGCCTATTCAAGAGCAGTTTCTCAATTTGGATTAAACGGAAGATTTGGTTTTGCTCGTTTAAGCTTTAAATTTTAATTCAAATAATTTCTTTCAAGCCTTTTAAATAAGGGTTTGAAAGAAATTTCAAAAAAAAGAAAACACAAAAATTTAATTTTAATTTGGTGGTTTAAAAATATTTACTACTTTTACTCTATAGAAATAGTCGAATTTAAAAAATAAGATTAATTAATATAAAAATGAAAGCAATAGCAAGAAGAAATATGATGTGTTGTAAGATGATGCAAATGTGCATCCCACATTGCTGTTGCCAAAAGTGAAAGAGTAGAATCTTTGTTATAGTTAAACTATAGCCCTTTTGGTCGCCATCTGAAAGGGCTTTTTTATTTCCAACATTTTAAATTTTAAATCATGAATACACTAGATATAAATACAATCGCATTTCAATACCTATTAAGAAATAATAATTCGGAAGATTTATCGACTGAAACTCCAAAATATGATCCTGCACAGCAGAGAAAAACAGAGAAATCATTACTGTTTCATCTATATGATCTTGAAGAAGAAGCCGAAGATCTTTTAGCTTAAATCAATTTCAATTTCAAAACTCAATTACAATATCAATTACAATATATAAACGTATTAACAATACTTAAAAACTAAGAAATCATGAGTACACAAAAATTTGCAACAAACGCATTACATGCAGGACACGACGTAACTAAAAACGCAGGAACTAGAGCCGTGCCAATTTATCAGACATCTTCATACGTATTTAATAATGCAGATCATGCGGCCAATCTGTTCGGTCTTGCCGAAGCTGGATTTATCTACACGAGACTTAACAATCCAACAAACGATATTTTGGAACAGCGACTTGCGGCACTTGAAGGCGGAATTGGAGCAGTAGTAACTGCTTCTGGAGCATCAGCAATTTCAACAACTTTATTGACATTGCTAAAAGCGGGAGATCATATTGTTGCATCAAATAGTTTATATGGAGGAACTTATAATCTATTAAAAGTTACCTTGCCAAGATTAGGAATTACAACCACATTTGTAGATCCTTCAAAACCTGAAAACTTTACCAAAGCGGCAAAAGAAAACACAAGAGCGTTCTTTGTTGAGTCTCTTGGAAACCCAAAATTAGACGTACTAGACTTAAAAGCAATTTCGGCAGAAGCCAAAGCATTCAAAGTACCATTTATAGTAGACAATACAGTTGCGACACCTTATTTATTGAACCCAATTAAATATGGTGCCGATATTGTAATTCACTCCTTAACAAAATATATCGCAGGAAACGGAACTTCATTAGGAGGCGTTATCATTGATGCTGGAAACTTTGATTGGGCAAACGGAAAATTCCCAGAATTTACCGAACCATCTGCAGGATACCACGGATTAGTATATCATGAAGCTTTAGGAAATGAGGCTTTTATAGCAAAAGCTCGAATTGAAGGTCTGCGTGATTTTGGTGCCGCTTTGAGTCCATTTAATGCTTTTCAGATTATTCAGGGATTAGAAACGCTTCCAATTCGAATCAGGAAACACAGTGAAAATGCTTTGGCTCTAGCTGAATGGTTAGAAAAACAAGATGAGGTAGTTTGGGTAAATTATCCAGGTTTAAAATCGAATAAATATAATGCTTTGGCTAAAGAATATCTTCCAGAAGGCCAAAGCGGAATTATCACTTTTGGATTAAAAGGAGGTTTTGATGCGGCTAAAAAAGTGGTAGATGACACAAAATTATTCTCTTTACTTGCAAATATTGGTGACACAAAATCATTAATTATTCACCCTGCAAGTACAACACATCAGCAATTAACAGAAGCGGAACAAATAGAAACAGGAGTTTCTAAAGATTTGATTCGTCTTTCTGTTGGAATTGAAGATATCGAAGATTTAATTGCAGATCTGCAAACTGTTTTTGAGAGCGTTTCGCTTTCTCAATTCAGCATCAATAAAAATTAGGTTTTTTTGTTTTTTGTTTGAAAAATTGCCTTTAGCGAGTGGTTTCGCTAAAGGTGATTTTTTATGAAAAGCATCTTTATAAAATTTAAACCATATGTAGAGACGCACTGCAGTGCGTCTAACTGATAAACGTTGGAATATTAAATGAACTTACATCACTTATATGGTTACAAAAATTAAAAAATAGAAATTATGTCAAAGCTTAAAATAAACATTATCCTTTTCGGGATTGGAAATATCGGAAGCACTTTGATTAATCAGATTATTGAAAGTCAGGATTTTTTTCTCGAAAGCAAAAATGTCGATTTTCATTTTCCTATTATAACCAATTCGACGGTTGCTTTTTTTGAGAAAGAAGGCGTAGGCTATTCTTGGGAAACAAATTTCAGACAATTGGCAGTTCCTTTTAAAGTAGAAGATATTGTCGAATTTGCACAAGAAAATGAATTTGAAAACTTGATTGCCGTAGATGCAACAGCTAGTGAAGAACTGGTAAAGCATTACAATACATTAATCAAAAACGGATTTAATATTGTAGCAGTAAACAAAAAAGCCAACACGCTTCCGATAGACTTATATAAAGAACTACGAGCAGATCTTAAAAAGTATGACAAGGAGTTTTTGTATGAAACATCGGTTGAAACTGGAATTCCTGTTTTGCAGACCTTAAGAGATTTGTATTATTCGGGAGAAAAAATCGCAAAGATTCGAGGAGTTTTTTCAGATAATCTGAGTTACGTCTTTAATAGATTTTCATCCGAAGACGTTTCGTTTTCATCTGTTTTAAAAGATGCCAGTCTTTTAGGTTTAATGAAATCAAATTTTAAAGAAGATTTATCAGGAAACGATACAGCAAGAAAGCTTCTGATATTAGCCAGAGAAATCGGAAAAGATTTTGAGTTTTCAGACATTAAAATCAAATCCTTTATAACTGAAGAGCATCTGGAAAAAAATGGAGTACTGAATAAAGACGCAGTTGATAAATCTTTTAAGATTGCCAAAATTACTCAGGCCGAAAATCATGTGCTTCGATATGTGGGAGAGTTTGATGTGGAAAAAGGCACCTTAGAAGCTAAATTGATTTCGGAGCCAGTCGATTCTCCAATTGGACAATTAAAAGGTTCTGATGCCATTTTTGAAATTTATACCAAATCTTACGCCGATATTCCGATTGTAATTCAGAGTGCTCCGCCATGCAAACAGGCAATTTCGAGAGGAATTATAACCGATATCCTAAAAATTGTGGAGCGAATTAGGACTAAAGAAGCGGTCTGGCTGTAATTTTTTAGAAAAAAAAGAAAGAAGGTTCTTTGATAAACTGATTTGTCAGATGGAATTATTAAGAAAAAGAGTCTATTTTGTAGGGTTTTTACCTTTAATATTTCGTTTTCGTTTTTGTAAGATGTTTTTTGTCGTTAAAAAACACATTTTCAACGAATTTTGTAATTAAATTCTTGATTTTAATTTGTGTAATAAAAAAAATATTTGCATATTTGTTATACCCAAAAACTACTAGAAATCAAATGAACTTAAAAGTCAACAAAATGTTTTGTGCCATTTCGGTTAAGACCGAAGGTGGGGTGTCTATTGCTTAAAAAAATTGTAAGAATACAATAATAATATAGTAAGAGCCTCCCAAGAAATTTTGGGAGGCTTTTTAATTTAATACAAATGCAGAATTTAAATAAAATACAATATAAATCACAGATGAATAAATCCTTACAGATGAACAAGATGTTTACTGTCGCGCTTATTTGCGCATACGTCTGTTGATACTAAAAGTATACGTGAGTGTAAAAACTTAAACCCTTTTGGTATCTGAAAAATCCAAAAGGGTTTTTTTATTCCAGAAAACGATTTAACAAAAAGATAAGCGAGAAATAAAGATTATAAAACACAACTTAACTAAAACTTAATATCATGAGCACATTGAACTACTTAGCAGAAAAAATTTCAGATTTGAAAAACAGAAGGACTAGAAAAAACAATCCGCCGCCACCAATAAACGAATTGGCTCACCCAAGATTCGGAATAACTGAGGCTGAAATCACAGAAGGAGGTAAAGCAGCTGAGAAAAAAGCACCTAACTCTTTATTGTTTTTGATGTATTCAAAAGAAAATGAAACGCTTTTTATCTAAACGGAAAAAGCATCATAAACTAGGGTAAAACCTGCTTAATTTTACTGGGCATTTTTGTTCGGTAAATTTTTGCGTATAATAGTTTTTGCTAAAATAAGTCTCAGAAATTTAACAAACACTTTTAGATAAAATTTGTTTGTTAGAGAAATTAGTAGTTAATTTGCACCGTTAAGTTCAAACACGTATTGAAATGTTATAAAGAAAGGACGAGGGATTAGACCCGATGAAGCCTTAGCAACCCTTCGGTAAAACGAAGAAGGTGCTACATTCTACCACGCCAAACGTGGAAAGATAACAACAAGATTTTTTCTAGTTAAACCTAGTTTTTCTTTTTAATATTTCCATATACAAATCAATAATACAACAGATTTGAAATTGGAAAATATACCAAATCCCATTATAATTCAAGATTTCATCACAGAAAGTGGTGCAACTTATCATTCTATACCATTAAGTTTTACGCTGGCAGGACAACCTTTGCATAGCGCGCCTATTGTTTTGGTTAACCATGCTTTAACTGGAAATTCGCAAGTTACTGGCGAAAACGGCTGGTGGAATGACTTGATTGGCGAAGGCAAAACCATTGATACTGCTGTTTATACCATTTTGGCTTTCGATATTCCAGGAAACGGAAGCAATTCTTTCTTAATTGACAACTATTTAGATTTTACAGCTAGAGACATTGCAAGAATCTTTATTGAAGGGCTAAAAACTTTAAATATCGAAAACCTTTTTGCGGTTATTGGAGGTTCTGTTGGAGGTGGAATTGCTTGGGAAATACTAGCTTTAGAACCAAACATTGCAGAAAATCTTATTCCGATTGCAAGTGACTGGAAATCGACAGATTGGCTTATTGCAAATTGCTTTTTACAAGAGCAAATTCTAAACAATTCTTCAAAACCAATTGAAGACGCCAGAATACATGCAATGCTTTGTTACCGTTCGCCAGAATCTTTCAAAGAGAAATTCCAAAGAACAATCAATCAAGATCTTTTGATTTTTAATATCGAAAGCTGGTTGGCGCATCACGGAAAAAAATTGCAGAAAAGATTTCAGTTGTCTTCTTATAAATTAATGAATCAGTTGCTTAAAACAATTGATATTACTAGAAATAGTGAAAGTTTTGAAAACTTATTGTCTCAAACAAAAGCTTCAATCCATATCGTAGGAATCAATTCCGACTTATTTTTTACGGCCAAAGAAAATGTCGAAACCTACGAAGAATTAAAGAAATTTAAAGACAATGTTTTCTATAGCGAAATTGATTCGGTTCACGGACATGACGCTTTTTTAATCGAGTACAAACAATTAGATCATTTACTTGCCGACATTTTTAAGGCAGAAACAATAAAGAAATAAAATGAAAGTATTAAAATTTGGAGGTAAATCATTAGCAAACGGAGAAGGACTTAACAAAGTTGTTTCAATCATTTTTGATAAAGTAAATCAAGGTGAAAAAATTGCCGTTGTAGTATCTGCACGCGGAAATGCGACAGACGAGCTTGAATTTATCTTAAGCATTGCTGCTAAAAATGGTAGTTATAAAGAATTATTAGAGAATTTTAAAAAATATCAAATATCAGATTACCCGCAAGTTGATTTGTCTGAAGAGTTTAATGTCTTAGACAAACTTTTTGAAGGCGTAAGCTTAATTGGCGATTACAGCAAAAAAATCAAAGATCAGATTTTGTCAAAAGGTGAATTGCTTTCGGCTAAATTATTGACGGCTATTTTAGTAGAAAAAGGAATTCCAGCTAATTTTGTGGATACAAGAGATTTGCTGAAAACAGATTCTAAATTTGGTGATGCACAGCCTTTAGAACAGCTTTCAAAGAAAAACGTAGTAAATTATTTTAAAGAACATAACGGAGAAACGGTTAATATAGTTACAGGTTTCATTGGATCTAATAACAACAACGACACAACTACTTTAGGTAGAAATGGCAGTAACTATACCGCTTCGTTAATTGCAAATTATTTAAATGCTGAAGAATTACAAAACTTCACGCACGTAGACGGAATCTATACAGCAAACCCTGATTTGGTTGCCGATGCTAAGAAAATTGAATATTTATCTTTCAACGAAGCAAACGAGCTGGCAAATTTTGGAGCAACAATTTTGCATGCCAAAACGATTATTCCATTATTAGAAAAAAATATTCCGCTTCGTATTTTAAATACATTCAACCATGAAAATCGTGGAACATTAATCACTTCAGATTCTTCTAAAGAAGGAATTAAAACACTTTCTGTTTTAGAAAATGTATCTCTTGTAAATCTTGAAGGACGTGGGTTACTAGGAAAAGCAGGAGTCGATGCCCGAATTTTTAAAGTAATGGGAGATCACAATATCAGTGTGAGTATTATTTCTCAAGGTTCTTCAGAAAGGGGAATCGGTCTTGTTGTGGCAACTGATAAAGCAACAACAGCGGTAGTAGAATTAGAAAAAGAATTCGAAAATGATTTTTATTCTAAAGATGTAAATCAGATTACAGTTACAGATAACGTATCGGTAATTTCAATTATCGGACAGGATTTGAGTACTTTCCATAAACCATATACAGCTTTAATCAAAAATAAAATTGTTCCGATTTTGTTCAACAACACGGTAACGGGTAAAAACGTGAGTTTAGTTGTTAAGAAAGAGGAATTAAATAAAGCTTTAAACGTAATTCACGGAGAAATTTTTGGAGTTTCTAAAAAGATCAACATTGCGATTTTCGGTCACGGATTAGTAGGTGGAACTTTAATTAACCAGATTTTAGAATCAGCTTCAGCAATTGAAAAACGTAAAGACATTAAGTTGAATGTTTTCGCTATAGCGAATTCTAAAAAACTGCTTTTAAACAAATATGGCGTTAATGGAAATTGGAAAAGCGAAATTGAAACCAAAGGTGAAGCTTATACCATAAAAGATATTATTGCTTACGCGAATGAACATCATTTAGAAAACTTAATTGCGATTGATAATACAGCAAGTGCGACTTTCGTTGAAAATTATATTCCGCTAGTAGAAAGCAGTTTCGATTTGATTTCTTCTAATAAAGTGGCTAATACATTGAGCTATGGTTTCTACAAAGAATTGAGAAAAGCTTTGGCAGAAAATCAAAAGAATTATTTGTATGAAACCAATGTTGGTGCAGGTTTACCGTTAATTGATACCATTAAATTATTACACCTTTCAGGAGAAAATATTACAAAAATAAAAGGAGTTTTCTCAGGAACATTAAGTTACTTATTCAATAATTTCTCTGCAAAAGATGCGCCTTTCAGCGAAATCTTGCAAGAAGCAATTGATAACGGGTATACAGAACCAGATCCGCGTGAAGATTTATGCGGAAATGACGTTGGTAGAAAATTATTAATTTTAGCTAGAGAATTAGACTTGCAAAATGAATTTGAAGAAATATCAATTCAGAATTTAATTCCAGAGCATTTACGTGAAGGAAGCGCTGCCGATTTCTTGACGAAATTGAAAGAATTCGATCCAATTTATGCTAAAATAAAAGCAGAGCAACAGCCAAATCACGTATTAAGATACATTGGTGAATTGTCTGGAGATTTGCAAAACGACAAAGGAAATTTGGAAGTAAAATTAGTTTCGGTACCAAAAGATACTGCATTAGGAGGATTAAAAGGTTCTGATTCTTTCTTCGAAATTTACACAGAATCTTACGGAGATCGTCCAATCGTTATTCAGGGAGCTGGTGCAGGTTCTGCGGTAACGGCAAGAGGAGTTTTCGGAGATATTTTGAGATTATCTGACAAAGGATAATTGATTTTAAACTAGAAAAAGGGAACTGTTGAAAATTGAAAGATTCTTAAAAAGAGGAGGTTGTATCAGCTTATTTATGCTTCCATTTTTAATAGTTGGTTTGGGAGTTTTTGCATATACATTATATTGTTTTGCTAAGAATGAGCAGGCAAAAAAATGGGCTAAAATTTCTGCACATATTGAACAAGCAGATTTTGATATTCACTCACGCAAAGGAACAGATGTCTATGAAATTCTCATTAGATATTCTTATGAAATTGAGGGAAGGAAATATTTAAGCAATAGGATCTATTTTGGATATGGAGGTAGTAATCTTGAAGGTCAGGAAGAATTGTTTTTTAAGTTAAAAAGTAGCAGAATAATTAATATTTATGTAAATCCTGACAAAAAGAATGAAGCTATTATTATTCCTGGATGGAATGATTCAATTACTTTTATGTTGATTTTTTCTTTAATGTGGAATTCATTCTTTGGAGTCTTTTGTTTTGCTCCTTTTTTTAAAGATTTAGACGAAAATTCTAATTCAAAATTTTCATATAAGAAGATGGCTTTAGGAGTAGCAATTATATGGATTTTAGGGTTTGTCATTTTATTAAGTGACTGCTTGCATACTAATATAGAAAGCAGAATTGATGTTATTGAGAGAGCAAAAAGCATCGATTCAAATACAGAATAAAAAACAAAAAAAATAACAACACAATGAAAGTAAGTTTAAACAGAGTAAATGACGCATTTCATTTTAAAGTAAAAAATGAACGCGGACACGTAGTTGACGTTGATAGCAGAGCCGAATTTGGCGGAAGTGATTTAGGCGCAAGCCCAATGGAATTAGTATTAATGGGAGTTGCGGGATGCAGCGCTATTGATATGATTTCGATCTTAAAAAAACAACGTCAGGAAATAACTTCTTTTAATGCTGAGGTTGAAGGAACACGCGTTCAGATTGAAGAAGCAAAACCTTTTAAGGAAATTGATGTGGTTTTTTACTTAGAAGGAGAAATCAATCCAGAAAAAGCAAAAAAAGCAGCACAACTTTCTTTTGAGAAATACTGTTCGGTTGCCAAAACAGTTGAACCAACAGCAACAATTAGCTACAAAGTTGTCTTGAATAACGAAGCTTTGTAAAATTAGAAAATGAGTTAATTAGAGAATTAGATAATTCCTCTAAATGGTTTGAATTTTAAGTTCAATAACAACTTGAAACATTAAACCTGAAACTTCAAATAAAAAACAAAAACAACACAATGAATACAGAAGAATTTGGTTTTGAAACACAAGCCATCAGAACACAATTAGAAAGATCGCAATATTTAGAACATTCGGTGCCTTTGTACCTTTCATCAAGCTTCGTTTTTGAAGATGCTGAAGATATGAGAGCTTCTTTTACAGAAGAAAAAGAGAGAAATATTTACAGCCGTTTCAGCAATCCAAACACAACCGAATTTGTGGAGAAAATCTGCAAAATGGAAGGAGCCGATTCTGGTTATGCTTTTGCAACAGGAATGGCAGCGGTATATTCTACTTTCGCAGCGTTATTAAACTCTGGAGATCATATTGTTTCTGCAAGCAGTGTTTTTGGTTCTACTCACGCCTTGTTTATGACTTATTTTCCAAAATGGAATATCGAAACTTCGTATTTCGAAATTAATAAGCCAGAAACAATCGAGAGTTTCATCAAACCAAACACCAAAATATTATACGCCGAATCACCAACAAATCCTGGAGTTGATGTAATCGATTTAGAGTTGTTAGGAAATATTGCTAAAAAACACAACTTGATTTTAATAATCGACAACTGTTTTGCAACGCCATATTTACAGCAGCCAATTAAATTTGGAGCACATTTGGTTATCCATTCTGCGACAAAATTAATTGACGGACAAGGACGTGTTTTAGGAGGAGTAACAGTTGGAGATGCAGAATTAATCAGACAGATTTATTTATTTTCAAGAAATACAGGGCCAGCTTTATCACCGTTTAATGCGTGGGTTCTTTCAAAAAGTTTAGAAACATTGGCAGTTCGTGTGGACAGACATTGCGAAAATGCTTTAAAAGTGGCTGAATTTTTAGAAAGCCATCCAAACGTAAACAGCGTAAAATATCCGTTTTTGAAATCGCATCCGCAATACGAAATTGCTAAAAAGCAAATGAAAGCGGGTGGAAACATCATCGCATTTGAAATTAAAGGAGGAATTGAAGCAGGAAGAAAATTCTTGAACTCAATTCAACTTTGCTCTTTATCTGCAAATATTGGAGATACAAGAACTATTGTTACGCATCCAGCTTCTACAACACACAGCAAATTATCTGAAGAAGATCAATTGGCAGTTGGAATCACACAAGGTTTGGTTCGTGTTTCTGTTGGTTTAGAAACTGTAGAAGATGTAATTGCAGATTTAAAACAAGCGTTGGCTTAAACCTAAAATATAATACTTTTGAAGGGCTATTTTTTCTAAAATAGCCCTTTCTTTGTTATTGAAAGAACCATTTTCTTAATTAGTTTTACAACATATGAAAAAACCAAGATTGCTTTTGCTGTCAGATTTGTTTGGTGGCAATCCTGAATGGATTCAGAATTATATCGAAATTTTAGAGCCTAAATTTGATGTTCAATATTATGATGTTTTAAAATTAGCTCAGATTGATTCTTCAAGTGATGAAAAGGAAATCCATAATCAATTTTTGAATGGTGGAATTGAAAAAGCAGTAAGCAATTTACTAGATTTTGAAAAAGAAAAAATAGCTATTTTAGGTTTTAGCATTGGCGGAACTATTGCGTGGAAAGCGTCTCTGAGAGGCTTAAAAACAACACAATTTGTGGCTGTCTCTTCTACAAGATTACGATTTGAAACTAAAATGCCTAATTGTAAAGTCAAACTTTATTATGGTGATAAAGATTTGAAAAAGCCTAATTTGCAGTGGTTTTTGGACTTGAAAATTTCAAATCAGATTATTGAAAATCAGGATCATCTTCTGTATCGGGAAAAAGAGAATGCTTTTCTTATTTGTAGTAATTTTTTGTAATTAATGCTGCAAAAGATATATTTTTGTGAATCTGGAATATTAAAATAATTAAAGCGAAAAATGGCTAATTCTACATATTTGCTGGAAAAGAAATTGTTAACGTCTGATCGTGATCGTTTTTTTAACGGCATTATTGATTTTGTGTTTATTTCAGTTTTCATATTTGTTTTTTCATTTTTTGTTGTAATTATTGGAAATGTTTTCCAGTGGAATACTTATGGTGCCTGGGTAGAAATTATGATAAGCCTTGGAGTAGTAGGAACTTACCTTTCTTTCGCAATAATTTATTATTTGTTTTTTGAAGGCCTTTTTGGAAGAACAATTGGAAAAATTGTTACAGGAAGTGTTGTAGTAGATGAAAATGGACTAAAACCAAGTTTTAAGATTATTTTCATTAGAAATTTATGTCGTTTAATTCCTTTTGAGGCATTATCTTTTTTAAGTAAATCGGCAAGATTTTGGCATGATTCTTTTTCTAAAACCTACGTGGTCGAGAAAAAAGATTTAGAACAAGATATGGAAAATTTTTATTCTTTAGATTTAATTGGAAAAAAGGAAGTAATCTGATAGATTTAGTAGAATTTAACTTTATTCTTTATGATAGTTCAAACAAAAAGCATACTTTTGTTATTCAATAATTTGCAAGAGTTTGATTTGAAAATTAAATTCTGCAATCAAAATTTTACATTAGTGCTTTCAAAGAAAACAAAATACGGAATTAAAGCTTTAACTTATTTAGCCAGACGTGAGAATAATGAGCCGGTACAAATAGCTGAAATTGCGAAAAGCGAACATATTTCGATAAAATTTTTAGAAAGTATTTTACTACTCTTAAGAAATTCAGGTTTTCTTGGTGCTAAAAAAGGAAAAGGTGGCGGTTATTATTTAATCAAAGATCCAAAAGATATTAGTATGGCCAAAGTCTACCGAATTCTAGAAGGTCCAATCGCATTGTTGCCTTGTGCCAGTCATAATTTCTACGAAAGATGCGATGATTGCGATGATGAATCAACCTGTGCTGCAAGACGTTTAATGACAGAAGTTCGTGATAATACGTTAAAAATATTAGAAAGTAATTCTTTGGCAGATATTGCTTTTTAGAAATGCTTTAAACCAAATAAAAAAGACCAATTCATTATTTTTGAATTGGTCTTTTTGTTTATATATGTTTTGAATGCTAAAATATCAATTTATATCCAGCCATAAAAAGCATTACTGCAATAGCATTTCTAAGAAATTGATCGGGCACTTTTCCGCTTAGCATACTTCCCATATAGATTCCAGGAAGTGATCCCATTAATAATTGACCTAATAATCCTAAATCTAAATTTCCCATAGAAGCATGACCGATTCCAGCAACTAAAGTTAAAGGAACAGCATGTGCGATTTCAGTTCCAACCAAACGTGGTGTTGGCAAAAGTGGATAAAGGAAAAATAAAGTTACAGTTCCTAAAGCTCCGGCTCCAATAGAAGTTAAAGTTACGGTTGCACCAAGTAATATTCCAATTCCAATGGTTAAAGCATTTTGAGTGGTGCTTTCGCTATGAAATTTATCACCAGCGTGTTTTTGTGAAAACTTCATTAATTTCTGTTTGAAGATAATAGCGACAGAAGTAAATAATAAAGCCCAGCCTAAGCTTTGTTTGATAACACGATTTATAGTTTCGATATCTGTTTTAATGCTGTGAAGTATCCATAAAGTTATCAAAGCGGCAGGAACACTTCCTAAAGTAAGCCAACCTGTAATTTTCCAGTTGATATTGCCTTTTTTGTTATGTACAAAAATTCCTCCGGCTTTAGTAAATGCGGCATAAAGTAAGTCGGTTCCAACAGCTGTTGTAGGCGGAATATTAAAGTATAATAAAATAGGCGTCATCAAAGAACCGCCTCCTACACCAGTTAACCCAACAATAAATCCAACTACTAAACCCGCAATGACAAGACCAATCTGAAAATCCATAAAAAAAATTTGGCGCTAAAATAATAACATTTTTACAATTATCCTATGGATTTGGTAGAGATTAAATGTGTATTTTTACAAATCACAAAATTAGGGCGTGCTGTTAAGATTTTAAGAGGCAGTGCATAATTTGTTAAATTAATTTACTAATCGTTCTTTAAATATCTTCTATATTGGTTTAGAGTGAAATAGCTGTTGTAAAAAAGTAAATATATTGTTTTGATATTTCGAAATATGTAGTACATTTGCAAAGTAATCTACTAAGCCGATAGGGTAATGGATTTTTAAGAACAAAAAACAAATTCTTAAAACATGGAAAATGAACTTAAGTTAAACAACACAGCGGTAAAGTCTAATGCTTTATCAAAGGAAAATTTATGGGTTGTGATACCTGTTGTTTTGTTGTTAGGTTTGGTAGCTACACTAATCTATAATCATCATGCAGAGTTTTCTTGGGATGGTTTAGTACAAGGTTTTGATGAAAATCTTTTAGCATTCTTTTTAATTGGTGTTTTTGCTCAATTAGTAGATGGTGCTTTAGGAATGGGGTACGGAGCCACTTCAACTTCTTTTTTATTAGCGTATGGAGTTCCGCCAGTTGTAAGTAGTACAGCGGTTCACGTTTCAGAAATGTTTACAACGGGAGCATCGGCATTGTCTCATCATCGTTTTGGGAACATTAATAAAAAATTGGTAAAGCATTTATTGATTCCAGGCGTTTTAGGTTCTATAACAGGAGCTTATTTATTGTCTGATGTAATTGACGGTGATGTTATTAAGCCTTTTATTGCAGTTTACATGATTGTTTTGGCCGCGATTATCATCAAAAAAGCGTTGAAGAAAAATGTTGAAAAAAAGAAAACTAAAAAATTGGGTGTTTTAGCTGTATTTGGAGGTTTTATGGATTCAGTTGGTGGCGGAGGCTGGGGCCCAATCGTAACTTCAACATTATTAGGAAGAGGAAGAAACCCTAAATATACAATTGGTTCTGTTAATGCTGCTGAGTTTGCAATTTCATTTGCAAGCGGAATCACATTCATGCTTTTTGGAGGTATTCACGGGTGGCAGGTTATTATAGGATTAATTGCTGGAGGGGTTATTGCAGCGCCAATTGCGGCATTTTTAGTAACTAGAATTAAAAGAAAACCAATGATGATTGCCGTTGGTATTCTAATTATAATATTGAGTTTAAAAACATTATCTAAATTATTGTAAAAGATAATTTTAGAAAGGAGAGATTTATGAGTGCGAGTATTGTACAAGAATTATTAGAGAAAACTGCAGCTCTTTCGCTTGACGAAATCTTAGTTTTTTTAGCAAAAGAATTTCCGGAAAAAGTAATTTTTTCAACTTCTTTTGGTCAAGAAGATCAGGTAATTACCGATTTTATTGCAAAAAGTAACACAGATATTAAAGTGTTTACTTTGGATACAGGAAGATTATTTCAGGAAACGTATGATGTTTTTCATAAAACATTAAAAAAATACAAAAGACCAATCGAGGTTTATTTTCCAGAAGCGGCATCAGTTGAAAAACTATTGCAGGAAAAAGGACCAAACAGCTTTTATGATTCGGTTGAAAACAGAAAAGAATGTTGTTTTATTCGAAAAGTGGTTCCGTTGAGAAAAGCTTTGGCAGGAAACTCAGTTTGGATTACGGGATTAAGAGCCGAACAATCAGAAAACAGACATGATTTAAGTTTGTTTGAATACGACGGAAACTTCGAAATCATCAAATTCAATCCGTTGCTAAAATGGACTTTAGAAGAAGTTGAAACGTATTTGTCGGATAATAATGTTCCGCAAAACGCTTTACACAAACAAGGTTTCGTAAGTATTGGATGCGCGCCTTGTACGAGAGCAATTTTCCCAGGAGAAGATATCAGAGCCGGAAGATGGTGGTGGGAGTCAAGTCATAAAGAATGTGGTTTGCATAGCGCTAAGAAAGAGTAGTTAGAGGCAAGAAGCAAGAGGCAAGACTTGGTTCTAGAGAATAGAGTAGAGAATATAGAATAAAGAGTGGAGCTTTTAGATCAGGTGAGAAACTTGAAACTTTAAACCTGAAACTAAAGTTTTCCACAACAAAAATATCAAACAAAAAAACAATGAGTTCAGTATTAAAAACAAACGCTTTAGAGAGTGAAGCGATATACATTTTCAGAGAAGTAATTTCACAGTTTGACAAACCGGTTTTACTTTTCTCAGGAGGAAAAGATTCTATTACATTAGTGCGTTTGGCACAAAAAGCATTTTTCCCTGCTAAGATTCCGTTTCCTCTATTGCATGTTGATACGGGACATAATTTCCCTGAGACCATTGCTTTCAGAGATAAATTGGTAGAAGAATTAGGTTTAGAGTTGATCGTTCGTAATGTTCAGGATGCTATTGATGAAGGAAAAGTAGTTGAAGAAACTGGAAAATATTCAAGCCGTAACAGCTTGCAAACAACAACACTTTTGGATGCAATTGAAGAATTTAAGTTTGATGCTTGTATTGGTGGTGCGCGTCGTGATGAAGAAAAAGCAAGAGCGAAGGAACGTATTTTCTCTGTTCGTGATGATTTCGGACAATGGGACGAAAAAAATCAGAGACCTGAGTTGTTTGATATTTTGAATGGAAAAATTGAAAATGGACAAAACGTTCGTGTTTTCCCAATTTCAAACTGGACAGAATTAGATGTTTGGAGTTATATCGAAAAAGAAAAAATCGAGATTCCGTCAATCTATTTCTCACATAAAAGAAAAGTTTTTTTGAGAGACGGTTTAATCTGGTCGCATTCTCCTTTTGTGTACCAAGAAGAAGACGAACAAATCGAAGAAAGAATTGTTCGCTTCAGAACCGTTGGAGATATGAGCTGTACAGCAGCTGTTGAATCTTACGCAGCAACAATCGAAGAAGTAGTTGGAGAAATCAGATCCTCAACCATTTCTGAAAGAGGAGCCAGAATTGATGACAAACGTTCTGAAGCTGCAATGGAAAAGAGAAAACAACAAGGATACTTTTAATAATTGTTAATTATGAATTGTTAATTGTAAATGCAATTCGGAACGAAATTTTAAAAGTAAAAATCAAAAAAAACAAAAACATACAGATTTATAAGTTTCGAGAGAACATGAAACCTGAAACTTTAAACCTGAAACAAAAATATTAGAATGGACGTTTTAAAAATAGCAACAGCAGGAAGTGTAGATGACGGAAAAAGTACTTTAATCGGGAGATTATTGTACGATACAAAATCGTTGACAACTGATAAAATAGAAGCAATCGAAAAAAGCAGCAAACAAAAAGGATACGATTACCTTGATTTTTCTTTGGCAACAGACGGATTGGTAGCAGAAAGAGAGCAAGGAATCACGATTGACGTTGCACACATTTATTTTTCGACTGCAAAGAAAAGTTACATTATTGCCGATACTCCAGGTCACGTAGAATATACTAGAAACATGGTTACGGGAGCTTCGACTTCTCAGGTTTCTATCATTTTGATCGATGCCAGAAAAGGAGTTATTGAGCAGACTTACCGTCACTTTTTTATCAATAATTTATTGAGAGTAAAAGAGGTAATCGTAGCGATAAACAAAATGGATTTAGTTGATTACTCAGAAGAAGTTTTCAATAAAATCAGAGCTGATTTTGAGGCTTTAAATGCAAAAAGTACTTTCAAAGAACAAAACGTAAGTTACATTCCGTTAAGTGCAATCAATGGTGGAAACGTTGTGGACAAATCAGAAAATATGCCTTGGTACAACGGACAAACAGTTTTGGAACATTTAGAAGGATTACATTCTCATGATGTTTACGAAGCAGGAAAAGCACGTTTCCCAGTTCAAACAGTTATTCGTCCAAAAACAGAAGAATACCACGATTTTAGAGGATACGCAGGAAAATTATACGGAAATTCAATTAAAGTTGGAGATGCTGTAACAGTTCTTCCTTCTTTAACAGAATCAACTGTAACTAAAATTCACTTTTTTGATAAAACATTTGACGAAGCAACTGCAGGTTCTTCAATTACAATCGAATTAGAAAATGATATCAATGTAACAAGAGGCGATATGATTGTAAAATCAAGCGAGCTTCCAAAAATTGAAAAAGATATTACTACAACAGTGTGCTGGATGGACAGTAAAAAACTGGTTGCGGGAACTAAATATTTGGTACAACACAATACCAACAGAGTTTTAGCAAAAGTAGAAAGCATTAAAAATACAATTGCAACAGATTACTCAGGAACGACAGAAGCTTCACAATTAGCAATCAACGAAATTGGAGAAGTAACGATCAAATTAAGCAAACCGTTATATTTTGATTCATACAATGAAAACAAATCAAACGGAGCTTTCATCTTAATTGATACAGCAACAAACACAACAGCAGGAGTAGGATTCATTCGCTAGTTGATAGTTGATGGTTTTTGGTTGATAGTTATTCTGCCAGCAAACCAACAACCAACGACTAACAACCAACAACTAAAGAGAAATGGAAAGTTTTAGAACAGAAATAGAAAATCCGGTAGTTCAGAAGGAGATTATCGAATTAGAAAAAAAGATTCACTTATTCCGCGGAGGAAAAATTGATGACGAGCGTTTTCGTAGTCTTCGTCTAGCGCGTGGAATCTACGGTCAGCGTCAGGAAGGCGTTCAGATGATTCGTATCAAATTGCCTTACGGAAAAGTGACAAGTGAGCAATTAGTACGTATCACACAAGTTTCAGATAAATATTCTACAGGACGTTTGCACATTACAACACGTCAGGATATTCAGATTCACTACGTAAGTTTAGACAGAACTCCTGAGCTTTGGGCAGATTTGGCTAAAGACGATATTACACTTCGTGAAGCTTGTGGAAATACCGTGAGAAACATTACAGGAAGCGAATTGGCTGGAGTTGACGTAAACGAACCATTTGATGTTTCGCCTTATGCACACGGACTTTTTCAATATTTGTTAAGAAACCCAATTTGTCAGGAAATGGGACGTAAATTCAAAATTTCGTTCTCCTCTTCAGATGAAGATACTGCTTTGAGTTATTTACACGATTTAGGATTTATTCCGAAAATTAAAGACGGACAAAAAGGTTTCAAAATTATGTTCGGAGGAGGTTTAGGATCTCAGCCAGCACATGCTGAATTACTTTCAGAGTTTGTTCCCGTAAACGAAATTATTCCAACAGCAGAAGGAATCATTCGTATTTTTGATAGATACGGAGAACGTGCAAAGAGAATGAAAGCGCGTATGAAATTCTTAATCAAAGAGATGGGGAAAGATGTTTTCCTTGATTTGGTTGAAAAAGAGAAAAAAGCCATCGCTTTTGAAACATACGAAATAGATACAACCGCTTTTGACGGACCAATTACAGAACCATTATTAGAAGTTCCGCAAGTTACAATCGAAGATACAGAAGCGTATGAAGCGTGGAAAAAATCGAATGTAATCAAACAGAAACAAGACGGTTATTATGCTATTGGAATCAAAGTTTTATTAGGAGACTTTTACACTGACAAAGCGAGATTATTAGCCGATTTAATCAAGAATTACGGAGCAAATGAATTGCGTTTTTCATTGCGTCAAAATATTGTAATACGTCACATAAAAGAAGAGAATCTTCCTTTCTTTTATCAAGAATTAGCGAAGTTGGATTTTGTTCAGCTAGGATATAATTCAGTTGGAGATATTACGGCATGTCCGGGTACTGATACTTGCAACTTGGGGATTGCAAGTAGTACCGGTATTGCAGAAGAATTAGAAAGAGTTTTAAGTGCTGAATATCCTCAGTATTTAAACAACCGCGAAATCGAAATTAAGATTTCTGGCTGTATGAATGCCTGCGGACAACATAACATGTCTGCAATTGGATTCCAAGGAATGTCTATCAACTCAGGAAAACTAGTAGCTCCGGCTTTACAAGTTTTATTGGGAGGAGGAAGATTAGGAAACGGAGCAGGGCGTTTTGCTGATAAAGTAATCAAAATTCCAAGCCGTAGAGGACCAGATGCATTACGAACTATCTTAAATGATTTTGATGCGAATGCAAACGGAGAGAAATTCCTAAACTATTACGATCTAAAAGGTGAAAAGTATTTCTACGAAATCTTAAAACCGTATGCAGATGTGACCAATTTAACAGAAGCTGATTTTGTGGATTGGGGTAACGCAGACAATTACGTAAAAGCAGTTGGAGTTGGAGAATGTGCCGGAGTGGTGATCGATTTAGTGGCGACATTATTGTTTGAAGCTAAAGAGAAATTGATTTTGTCTCAGGAATCTTTCGACGAGAAAAAATGGTCAGATGCTATTTACCATGCTTATGCAGGATTTGTAAACGGAGCAAAAGCTTTGTTATTGGCAGAAAACCAAAAAACAAATCACCACGCAGGAATCGTGGATTTGTTTGATACTGTTTTCATCGAAACTAATAAAATTGAATTAAACTCAACTTTTAAAGATTTGGTTTACCAGATTAATAAAAATGAACCATCTGAAGCTTTCGCTAAAGATTACATTGCACAAGCAACTGTTTTCTTTGATAAAATCGAAACTTTCAGAGCACAGGAATTAGCAAATGCATAATATAAAACCCAAAATAACTTTAGTCGGTGCAGGTCCGGGCGATCCCGATTTACTGACGCTGAAAGCTGTAAAAGCATTGGCTGAAGCTAATGTGGTTTTATACGACGCTTTGGCCAACGAAGAAATTCTGGATTATGCACCAAAAAGTGCCATTAGAATTTTTGTTGGAAAAAGAATCGGAAATCATGCTTACACGCAGGATCAAATCAATCAGCTGATTGTGGATAATGCACTGACATACGGAAACGTAGTGAGATTAAAAGGCGGAGATCCATTTATTTTCGGAAGAGGTGGAGAAGAGATTGATTTTGCAGAAAGCTTCGGAATCGAAACCATCGTAGTTCCGGGAATTTCATCAGTAGTTGCAGTTCCGGCAAGTCAGGGAATTTCGATCACAAAAAGAGGAGTTTCAGAAAGCTTTTGGGCAATTACGGGAACAACTTCAGATAGAAAATTATCTTCAGATGTAGCTTTAGCAGCACAATCATCTGCAACAGTCGTGATTTTGATGGGAATGCACAAATTGCCTCAAATAATCGATTTGTTTCAAAAAGAAGATAGAGGAAATTTGCCTGTTGCAATCATTCAAAACGGAACAACAGCAGAAGAAAAAGTGGGAGTTGGAACTGTAGATTCGATTTTAGAAGTTGTAAAACAAAAAGAATTAGATTCTCCGGCAATTATTGTTTTAGGCGAAGTTGTCCGGGAAAGCAACAAACTAAAAGGATTTTACGAAGAATTTCTATCAAAAGAAGAAATTCGATAGAATTATGTTCCGTTAGGAACATCTCATCGGTAGAAAAAAATAAATGTTTTCACAGTAATAATGTTCCGTTAGGAACATCTGATTGCCACCGATTTTGTAGCGTCAGGTTTTAACCCGAAGTTTGCATTATTAATTGTTCCGTTAGGAACAACATATTGGTAACATGGAACAAAACGAATTATATCCAATATTTCTAAAGCTTCACAATCTAAAGGTACTAATTGTAGGCGGAGGAAATGTAGGTCTGGAAAAGCTTTCTTTCTTGCTTAAGTCAAGTCCGAATGCAAATGTTGAGGTTGTAGCGCCTGATTTTCATTTGGAAATTAAGGTTTTAGCACAAAAACATTCTTCAGTTAAATTAACGGAAGCGAAGTTTAAAAAGAAAATGCTTAAAAAGCGTCATATGGTGATTGCTTGTACAGACAAGTTGGAAGTTAATAAAAGAGTGTACGATTTGGCCAGAAAGCGTTATCTGATTTGCAATATCGCTGATACACCAGATTTATGCGATTATTATTTGGGCGGAATCGTAACAAAAGGAAATGTAAAAATTGCCATTTCTACAAACGGAAAATCGCCAACAACAGCAAAGAGATTGCGTGAATTTTTTGAAGAAGTAATTCCGGAAGATATCAATCAAATGGTTGAAAATCTGAATGAATACCGAAAAACCTTAAAAGGCAATTTTGAAGAAAAGGTAAAAAGAATGAATGAGATAACCTCTTCATTAAAAAATAGAGAGTAAAAAAGTTTCGGAAAGAAATTAATGATAAAAATCATTGAAAGTACAAGGATTTATTCGTTTCTTTGCGTTATTAAGAATGATTATAAACAACAACATAATGATTAAAACAGATATACTTATAATTGGAGCAGGCCCAACAGGATTATTTGCCGTTTTTGAGGCAGGATTGCTAAAATTAAAATGCCACATTTTAGATGCGCTTCCACAACCAGGAGGACAACTATCAGAGTTATATCCAAAAAAGCCAATTTATGATATTCCTGGATTCCCAGAAGTATTAGCTGGAGATTTAGTTGACGGATTAATGGAGCAAATTAAACAATTTGAACCAGGATTTACTTTAGGAGAACGTGCTGAAACAGTTGAAAAACAAGAAGACGGAACATTCATTGTAACCTCAAATAAAGGAACTAAATTCCACGCGCCGGTTATTGCAATCGCTGGAGGATTAGGAAGTTTCGAGCCTCGTAAACCACTTATCGAAGATATCGAGTTTTATGAAGATAAAGGAGTAAAATACTTCATCAAAAATCCTGAGAAATTCAGAGATAAAAGAGTTGTTATTGCAGGAGGAGGAGATTCAGCATTAGACTGGTCGATTTTCTTAGCAAACGTAGCTTCAGAAGTAACTTTAATTCACAGAAGAAACGAATTTAGAGGAGCTTTAGATTCGGTAGAGAAAGTACAGGAATTAAAATCAGCAGGAAAAATCAAATTGATCACTCCGGCAGAAGTTGTTGGAATCAACGGTGCTGAGCATGTTGAGTCATTAGACATCGAAGAAAACGGCGCACACCGTAAAATCGAATGCGATTATTTCATTCCCCTTTTCGGATTAACACCAAAATTAGGTCCAATTGGAGACTGGGGATTAGAAATCGAGAAAAATGCCATTAAAGTAAACAATGCATTAGATTACCAAACTAATATTCCGGGAATCTTCGCTATTGGAGACGTAAACACATACCCAGGAAAATTAAAGTTGATCCTTTGCGGATTCCATGAAGCTACTTTAATGTGCCAAGCTGCTTATTCAATCATCAACCCAGGTAAAAAATACGTATTAAAATATACAACAGTATCTGGAGTAGACGGTTTCGACGGAACTCGTAAAGAGGCTCCAAAAGCGGTTGTAAAAGCGATAGTCTAAGTTGCTGAGATTCTAAGTTTCTAAGATACTAAGGTTTTTATATAGAAAGCTCAAACTTTAAAAGTTTGAGCTTTTGTTTTTTAATCAAATAGTAATCTCAATTTTATTTAAAATATAGCCAGTGGTTTTAACCACGGGAACATAATGAATAGACGCAACGCGTAATCACAATACGTTTCCCGTGGTTGAAATCACGGGCAATATTTGAAAAACAGAAGCTAAAAAACCTTAGAAGCTTAGAAACTTAGAACCTCAGAACCTTAGAAAAAAAACATTTGCAAATCGAATTGCCATTTCATACCTTTGCACTGTTCTTAAAATTATTGTCAGTTATCACGAAAGGCGGAGGGATAGACCCAATGAAACCTTAGCAACCCTTTACCATAAAGAAGGTGCTAAATTCTACTTTTTACTAATTTTCAAGTATTAAAGATAGATAACACAAATACATTACAAGTATTTCTCAAAACTTTTCCAGACAACATACAATATTTACCGAAGCAATTCAGTAGAAGGAGCGAATCATTGGCGCATTTTTGCAGTCAATAGTTCCCGCTTTTCGTTGCAATCTTTTGTTTTTTAAAGAAAAAAACAAAAGGATTTCCACTTCAATCGGGGCTAATGAGCCAGCAATAGTGAGTTTTTGGAATTAAAGTAAAAAAATATCAAAGGCTAAACTCAACAGATTTCCAAAACCTGTCAGGTTTAAATAGAGCCTTCAAAATTATAATTAAAAAAAGCTTTGTGCCTTAGTGCCTTAGCGGCAAAAGAATATGGCAATTACGATAAAAGAAGCAATAAAAAAAAATATCCTAATCCTTGACGGAGCAATGGGAACAATGTTGCAACGCTATAATTTCTCAGAAGAAGATTTCAGAGGAGAGCGTTTCAAAGATTTTCCGCATCCGTTAAAAGGAAACAACGATTTACTATCCCTAACACAACCACAAGCAATCCGCGATGTACATGCCGCTTATTTTGAAGCAGGCGCTGACATCGTAGAAACCAATACCTTCTCTGGAACGACAATCGGTATGGCCGATTATCACATGGAAGATTTGGTTTACGAGTTAAACTATGAATCGGCAAAAATCGCAAGACAAGTAGCCGATGAGTTTACTGCAAAAAATCCAGACAAACCTCGTTTTGTAGCCGGTTCAATCGGCCCGACAAACCGTACAGCAAGTATGTCACCAGATGTAAACGATCCAGGTTACAGAGCCGTAACGTTTGACGATTTAAGAATAGCCTACAAAGAACAAGTGGAAGCGTTAATGGACGGTGGATGTGATTTACTTTTAGTAGAAACGATTTTCGATACATTAAATGCAAAAGCAGCACTTTTTGCCATCGAAGAAGTAAAAGAAGAACGCAATCTGGATATTCCAATTATGGTTTCAGGAACCATTACAGATGCTTCAGGAAGAACACTTTCTGGACAAACTGTTGAAGCGTTTTTGATTTCAGTTTCACATATTCCGTTATTGAGTGTAGGATTCAATTGCGCTCTTGGAGCCGATTTGCTGAAACCCTATTTAAAAACATTAGCGCACAATACAAGCTTTAATGTTTCGGCGCATCCAAACGCAGGATTACCAAATGCTTTCGGACAATACGACGAAACTCCAGAACAAACTCAAGCATTCATTAAAGAATATTTAGAAGATAATTTAATCAATATCATTGGCGGTTGTTGCGGAACAACTCCAGATCATATTCGATTAATGGCTGAGGTTGCGAAAGATTATAAGCCGAGAGTTCCTTCCGCGGTAATGTAATTATAAATGAGAAAAGATTGTTGTAAATTTTTGTTGGTGTTTAGGAGAATTTGAATTTATTTCACTCACAATTACAATGAAAAATAAAATACTAGCTATTACACTATGAATATTAAAAGTTACTTTGTTGGATGGTTAACTTGTTTAAGTTTGATTTTTTTGAGTTGTTCCAATTCTGATGATGATTCTAAGAACATCATTTCTGATAAAAATTGCACTCAAATAGTAAATATTCCAGATGCAAATTTTAAAGCGAAATTATTATCTGCTACTGCAGACTTAAATAATGTTGTGGCTTCCAATTTAGAAGGTTTTGTAACTAAAATTGATGCAAATAATGATGGGATTATTCAAGTTTGTGAAGCTGAAAACATTAGTGAACTGACTGTTGATAATTCAAATATTAGTTCATTGGAAGGCTTGCTTGCTTTTCGAAATCTTAAATACTTATCTATTAGAAGTAATAAGGTTAAAGTGTTAGATGTTTCAAGTCTAAAAAAACTCCATACAGTATATTGTGAATATAATAATATCAGTAATATAAATGTACAAGGTTTGACTAACTTAAAATTTCTTTGGTGTAGTCAAAATGAATTAACTGCTTTAAATTTAAGTTCATTGCCGTTACTTGAATCTGTGTATTTTGAATCAAATAAAATTAGCAGTTTCAACATTGAAAACTCAAATAAAATTAGTGATCTAAGAGGTTCATATAATTTATTGACTACTTTAACAATTGGACATTTAAAAAATTTAAGTTACTTATATATATCTTATAATTTATTGACTTCTTTGGATGCTAATAATTTAAAAAATCTAAGTTCGTTGCAGTGTTCTAATAATAAGATAACCTTTTTGAATGTTTCAAATTGTATTAGTTTAATGGATATTTATTGTGATAACAATGTTTTATCAGATTTAAAATTAAGTAATTGTAGTAAGTTGAATTTTATAAGAGGCTACAATAATAAGCTAACCACAATCGATTTAAATGGTTTGACAGCATTAAAAAATTTAGATATATCCAATAATCTTTTATCCAGTTTTGATGCACGTTATTGTCCTCAACTTGATTATTTAGATATTTATAATATGGCAAATTTACAATCGATGGTGTTAAAAAACGGAAGTAATTTGAACAATTACTATTTTGGAAATAATCCTAAACTTACCTCTATTTGTTGTGATGTTTCTGAATTGGCAGAAGTTCAAAATCAAGTTAATTTTTGGGGATATAACTGTACTGTTAGTACTAATTGTTTTTAAAATTATAAAAGCTAATTAATATAAATACTTGGTTAGTGTTTGCAAAAGAGTATTGCTTAAAACAAAATGAGATATATAATATTGTTTTGTTTTTCGCAATGCCAAATTGTAACACAAAACTGCGTGAGGGATAGAAGTGAAAAGCCCACAGCCTGACGAAGGAAGTGCGAGGACTTGCAACGGATAGCCCGGCCCGGAGGGACACGTCCAAAATATTAAACATAAATACCTAAAAGGTTTTAAAAACCTCGCAGGAAAGAAATAGAATAAAAAAACTTAGAATCTAAGCATCTTAGCCCCGATAGCTATCGGGGTAGAAACTTAAAAAGAAATGACAGAAAAAAGAAGAGACCTTGTATTATCAGGATTAGAACCGTTGATTATTACGCCGGAAAGTGTTTTCGTGAATGTTGGCGAGCGTACAAACGTAACAGGTTCAAGAAAATTTTTGAGATTAATCAAGGAAGAGAAGTATGACGAGGCACTTGATATTGCAAGACAGCAGGTAGAAGGAGGAGCACAAATCATCGATATTAATATGGATGAAGGTATGCTTGATGGAGTTACGGCAATGACTAAATTTTTGAATTTAATTGCTGCAGAACCAGACATTTCGAGAGTGCCGATTATGATCGACAGCTCGAAGTGGGAAATCATTGAAGCTGGTCTAAAAGTAGTTCAAGGAAAAAGCGTTGTAAACTCGATTTCGTTAAAAGAAGGAGAAGAAGCTTTTATTCACCACGCTAAATTAATCAAACGTTACGGCGCGGCGGCGATTGTAATGGCTTTCGACGAAGTAGGTCAGGCCGATAATTACGATCGTAGAGTAGAAATTTGTGCGCGTTCGTATGATATTTTGGTGAACAAAGTAGGGTTTCCTCCGCAGGATATTATTTTCGATTTGAATATTTTCCCAGTTGCGACTGGAATGGAAGAGCATAGATTAAACGCTTTGGATTTCTTTAGAGGAACAAAATGGGTTCGTGAAAATCTTCCGCACGCACATATTAGCGGTGGTGTAAGTAACGTTTCGTTCTCTTTTAGAGGAAACGATACGGTTCGTGAAGCGATGCACTCGGTATTCTTATACCACGCGATTAAAGAAGGAATGACGATGGGAATTGTAAACCCAGAGATGCTTACGATTTACGATGATATTCCGAAAGATTTGTTAGAATATGTTGAAGATGTAATTCTGGACAGACGAGACGATGCAACCGAAAGACTTTTAGATTTTGCTGACAGCGTAAAAGGAGAAGCAAAAAGCGATGAAAAAACGGTTCAGGAATGGCGTTTTGGAACTGTTCAGGAACGTATTACACATTCATTGGTAAAAGGAATTGACGCTTTTATTGAAGAAGATGTTGAAGAAGCACGTTTGGCAGCAACAAAGCCCATCGAAGTTATTGAGATCAACTTAATGGCTGGAATGAATGTGGTTGGAGATTTATTCGGAAGCGGAAAAATGTTCTTGCCTCAGGTTGTAAAATCGGCTCGTGTAATGAAAAAAGCCGTTGCTTATTTATTGCCATTTATCGAAGCGAGTAAACAAGCAGGAGACAAACAAGGAAACGGGAAAATCCTGATGGCAACTGTAAAAGGTGATGTTCACGATATTGGTAAAAACATCGTTTCGGTGGTTTTGGCTTGTAATAATTATGAGATTGTAGATCTTGGTGTTATGGTTCCTCCGGAGAAAATTATTTCGGCTGCGATCGAACATGAAGTCGATATCATCGGATTAAGCGGCTTGATCACACCTTCGCTTGACGAAATGGTGTATTTAGCCAAAGAATTAGACAAACAAGATATTAAAATCCCGATTATGATTGGTGGTGCAACGACTTCGCGCGCGCATACAGCCGTGAAAATTGCGCCTCAGTACAGAGAAACAGTAATTCACGTAAATGATGCTTCGAGAGCGGTTACGGTTGCTGGAAACTTGTTAGATCATAATAGAAAAATATATGCTGCCGATATTCGTGCAGAATACGATTCATTTAGAGAAACATTCTTAAACCGTTCGAGAGATAAAAATTTCCTAACAATTGAAGATGCGCGTAAAAACAAATTACCATTGGATTGGAGTGAATATACTCCAGTTAAACCAAAAGTAATCGGCGCACAAACCATCGAAGTTGAATTGGATGTTTTGGTTCCATATATCGACTGGACGCCGTTTTTCCAGACTTGGGAATTGTACGGAAAATATCCGGCAATTTTAACTGATGAGGTTGTGGGGAAAGAAGCAACTTCTGTTTTTAACGATGCTCAGGCAATGTTGAAAGTGATTTTAGAAGAGAAAAAACTAAAAGCAAAAGGTATTTACGGAATTTTCCCTGCGAATCAGGTTGATGATGACGATATCGAATTGCGTGATGAAAACGGAAAAGTTTTAGAGAAATTCTTAACGCTTCGTCAGCAATCGCAAAAAACAAAAGGCGCTCCGAATATCGCATTAGCTGATTTTATTCTGCCAAAAGACAGTGGCGTAACCGATTATATGGGAGCTTTCTGTGTAACAACAGGTTTTGGTGTTGACGAATGGGCAGCGGAATATGAGAAAAACCTAGACGATTATAATTCGATTATGGTTAAAGCCCTTGCGGATCGTTTTGCTGAGGCTTTCGCCGAATATCTTCACGAGCGAGTACGTAAAGATTTCTGGGGTTATGATAGCGAAGAATCTTTAACCAACGAAGAATTGATTAAAGAAAATTATAACGGAATTCGTCCGGCTCCAGGTTATCCAGCTTGTCCAGATCACTTGGAAAAACCAACAATCTGGAAGCTTTTAGATGTTGAAAAACAAATAGGAGTGAAACTAACAGAAAGTATGGCGATGTGGCCGGCTTCATCGGTTTCAGGATATTATTTCGGAAATCCGAAAAGCCGCTATTTCGGACTTGGAAAAATAAAAGAAGATCAGGTTACAGATTACGCCAAACGCCGAAATGTACCGCTTGATTACGCAATGAAATGGTTAAACCCTAATATAGCAGATTAAAGGTTTTGTTTCAAGTTTCAGGTTTAAGTTCTCTACAGCAACTTGAAACTTGGAACATGAAACTTGAAACAAATAAAAATATTGATTTACGTTTTTTGATTCAGATTTTTTACACTTAGCTAAACTCAAAATTCATAACTCATAACTCATAACTTAGAAATGAAAGTAACAGAACATATAGAAAACGCCAAAGGAAAAACATTATTCTCGTTTGAAATTATTCCGCCTCAAAAAGGGAAAAGCATTCAGGAATTATACGATAATATTGATCCGTTAATGGAGTTTAATCCGCCGTTTATTGATGTAACGACTTCTCGCGAGGAGTACATTTACATTGATAGAGGTAACGGACTTTTGGACAAAAAACTGACTCGTATGCGTCCAGGAACACTTGGAATTTGCGCTTCTATAAAACACAAATACAATGTAGATACGGTTCCGCATTTGCTTTGCGGTGGTTTCACCAAAGAGGAAACCGAGTATATGCTTGTTGACTGTCATTATTTAGGAATTAACAATGTAATGGCACTTCGCGGAGACGCTATGAAAGACGAACAGTCTTTTGTGCCAAAAGCAGGAGGTAATCATTATGCAATTGATTTGGTGAAACAAATTAATGATTTGAACTGCGGAAAATATCTTCATGAAGTAATGGATGCAGATAACAAAGCTGACTTCTGTATTGGAGTTGCGGGTTATCCAGAAAAACATTTAGAATCTCCTTCTTTACAATCAGATTTAAAAAGATTAAAAGAGAAAGTTGACGCTGGAGCTGATTATGTAGTAACACAAATGTTTTTTGACAATGCTAAATATTTTGCTTTCGTAGAAAAAGCAAGAGAAATGGGAATCACAATTCCGATTATTCCTGGAATTAAACCAATTGCTGTTCAAAGACATTTGCAAGTTTTACCTCAGATTTTCAGAATCGATTTACCAGAAGATTTAATCGATGCTGTAGATAAATGCAAAAATAATGCTGAAATCAAACAAGTCGGAATCGAATGGGCGATTCAGCAGTCATTAGAATTAAAAGCCGCTGGAGTTCCATTTTTACACTATTATTCAATGGGTAAATCTGAGAACATCCGCCAGATTGCAAGTCAGGTTTTTTAATGTCATTGCGAGGAACTTTGTCAAAGTTTTAAACTTTGACAAAGTTATTCAAATATAGTTTGTCATTCCGAGGAACGAGGAATCTCACTCGGGTGTCGACAAAGATTGGCGATCTACTTTGCGGAGTTTCTAGTGTGATTCCTCGTTCCTCGGAATGACAAAAAAGTTGGAATTTGGATTTTTTTAATTGGAATTTAATTTAAGAATTATGAAACAAGAAGAACTACAAGCCATAGCCTCTCAATTAAAACATCCATCGGGAGAAAAAGGAATTGAAATGGCCAATATGATGAACGAGACGAACATCAATATGACCAAACATTCGATTCAGAATCTAAATATTTCAGACCAAAACAGAATTCTGGAATTAGGTCACGGTAACGCTGGACATGTTGAATTTCTGTTTGAACAAGCTGAAAAACTTAAATACTACGGACTGGAAATGTCGGAACTGATGTTTCAGGAAGCGCGCCAGATTAATCGAAATTTTGTTTCTCAAAAACAAGCTTTTTTTTCACTTTATGACGGAAATACAATTCCGTTTGAAGATGGATTATTCGATAAAATATTTACTGTAAACACAATTTATTTTTGGCAGAAGCCTGAAGAATTACTTTCAGAAATCTGCAGAGTTTTAAAGCCAAACGGTACTTTCTGTTTGACATTTGCCGAAGAAGATTTCATGAAAACTCTGCCTTTTACTCAATTCGAATTTGAATTGTACAGCACTCAAAAAGCGCAGGAGTTAATCAAAAAATCAGATTTTAAAATCGTTTATACAGAAACACAGACCGAAAAAGTAAAAAGCAAAACAGGAGAATTAGTCGATAGAGCTTTTACAACTATTGTTTTGGAGAAATAGTTTTTTAGCCACAGATTAAAAAGATTAGAAAGGATTTTTAATCTGTGTTAACCCTTTAATCTGTGGCTGAAAAAAATAATCTTAACAGTTTTTTGAATACTTTCATTCTTTATTATTAACTATCTGAATTATAATTCTCTTCAATTATGGAAGTTAAGAAAATCAATTTTTTGCAGAGTTACAGCAGTATTTTATGGCTTCTTGGCGGTATTATAATCGGGAGTATTTTCGGATTGGTGTTTGGAGAAGATGTTTTGATTATAAAACCACTCGGTGATATATTCCTGAATTTACTTTTTACAGCCATTATTCCGCTTATATTTTTCACAATCGGCTCTTCGGTTGCGAATTTGGAACGGACAGAAAAACTAGGAAAACTGTTTGTTATAATGGTATTGGTTTTTCTCGCTACAATTCTGATTTCAGCAATTGTGATGATTTGCGCTGTTTATCTTTTTCCAATTCATGAGGATATTGCGATTGCTAAAGTTCCGTTTGAAGAAGTGGTATCTGGATCAGCGGGAGATCAGATTGCGAAACTACTTACAGCCAATGATTTCTTCGAATTATTGTCTCGAAAAAGTATGCTGGCATTGATTATATTTTCTTTTTTAGTCGGTTTTGCCACATTACAATCAGGAGAAAAAGGAAATGCTTTCAAGAGTTTTCTAGATTCAGGAAACGAGGTGATGAAACAGCTTTTAAACATCATCATGAAATTTGCCCCAATTGGTTTAGGAGCTTATTTTGCTTATCAAGTTGGAGTTTTTGGACCGCAATTGCTTGGAGTTTATGCAAAACCAATGGCAGTTTATTATGCTGCTTGCGTGTTTTATTTCTTTGTGTTCTTTAGTTTATATGCGCTTGTTGCTGGCGGAAAAAGCGCTTTTAAGGTTTTTTGGAGCAATAATATAATGCCTTCTTTAACAGCGGTTGGAACCTGCAGTAGTATTGCGACTATTCCAGCCAATTTAGCAGCAGCAGAAAAAATGGGAATTCCGGCTCATGTGCGTAATTTGGTAATTCCGCTTGGAGCGCCTTTGCATAAGGATGGATCGAGTATGTCATCCATCTTAAAAATAACTTTTTTGTTTGCCATGTTTGGTAAAGATTTTTCAGATCCGATGACGATTCTTTTGGCACTCGGAATTACAGTTGTCGTTTCGATTGTCGAAGGCGGAATCCCGAACGGAGGCTATATTGGAGAAATCTTAGCTATAACAGTTTATGGTTTTCCTATGGAACAAGCTTTGCCAGTCGCCATGATCTTAGGCACATTGGTAGATCCAATTGCGACTTTGTTAAATGCCAACGGAGATGTAATCTGTTCGATGATGGTTTCGAGATTCTCTGAAAAGACGAAGTGGTAGCTCTTCTTTAAAAAAATACAATTTTTTATTAATCTTTCTCATCCGCGCAATCTGCGCGACATAACCAATACAACAAACTTATGAATTCAATACTACAGCACGATCTCAATAATTTTGAGAATATCTTAGAAAAAACAAAACAGCAAGGCGTTGATTTTTTGAATAATATTGATAACGTTCCAACGTCCAATACCTATTCAATTGATCCTAAAACCGTTTTAAACGAATTAGGTTTAGGATCTATCGAAGCTTTAAAGGAATTTAATGAGAGACTGGCTCCTTTGATGGTTTCTTCTCCGGGACCAAGATACTGGGGATTTGTTACAGGAGGCTCAACACCAGCATCTATTGTGGGCGATTGGCTGGCTTCTGTGTATGATCAAAATACTCAGGCTGTAAAAGCACAAGGTGGAGTATCGGCATTAATAGAATTTGAAACCATTAATTTGTTATTGCAACTGTTAGAACTCCCAGATTCATTTTTAGGCGGATTTGTTACAGGTGCTACGATGTCAAACTTTACTGCGCTTGGTGTTGCCAGACAATGGTTTGGTAAACAGTTTGGAAAAGATTTTGCTAAAAACGGAATTTCAGAACCAATTAATATCTTAACAGCAACACCGCATTCTTCTTCTGTAAAATGTTTGTCACTTTTAGGAATTGGAAGTCAGAATTACACGGTTGTAAAAACAATTGAAGGAAATCGTGAAGCTTTGGATATTGCCGATTTAGAAGAAAAAATCAAAACATTAAATGGAAAACCTTTTATTCTGATTTCAAGTGCGGGAACGGTAAATACCGCCGATTTTGATGATTTTGAAGCGATTGAGGCATTAAAAGAAAAATACAATTTCTGGTGGCACATTGATGCCGCATTTGGCGGATTTGCTGCGGTTTCAGAGAAATACAAACATTTTGTAAAAGGCTGGGAAGATGCAGACAGTATTACCATTGACTGTCATAAATGGCTGAATGTACCTTATGAGAGCGCTTTTGTTTTAATTAAAAAAGAGTATATAAATCTGCAGATTGAGACATTTCAGAATTCTAATGCTCCTTATTTAGGCAATCCTCTAGAAAATTTTAATTATTTGAATGTACTTCCTGAAAATTCTCGTCGTTTGCGTGCTCTGCCTGCTTGGTTTTCGCTTAAAGCATATGGAAAAGAAGGTTTTAGAGATATTATCGAAAATAGCACTGCACTGGCTTTGCATTTTGGAAATGCATTAATAGAAAATGATTTTGAGTTGTTGGCACCAATTCGTTTAAATAATGTTTGTTTTACGCTGAAAGGCGAGCAAAATCAGGAAAAGGTGAACGAGTTTTTATCTGCTTTGAATGATACTGGAAAAGTATTTATGACACCAACGGTTTATCAAGGTAAAAAAGGAATTAGAGCTTCTTTTGTGAATTGGAGAACTAGAGAAGATGATATCAAACTTGTAATTGAGGAAATGCGAGAAGTGCTTTCAGAATTATAAACTTAATAAAAGTAGAAGAGCCTGTTTGAAGGAACAGGCTCTTGACTAACACAAAAAAAAAACAAAAAACAAGGTATTTAAAGAACGAAACTTTTATATACGGTATGTAAATGCAATGGTCGCAATGCGGTTGTCTAGCTCATATCTTTTATCAATGCTAGTTTGTGCGACTGCAGATTTAATAGTAAAATTGTTGGTATTGAAAACATCTGTAAAATTGAGTTTAATGTTTCCTTTTTTAGCTAAAATTTGTTTTGAAATTCCGATACTGAAATCAAAGAAACCATCTCTCTGATAAATTCCAAGATTTGATTTTGACTGATATTGTGCATTCCCTTCTGCTTTCAATGTTTCAGTTATTGCAAATGAATTTTGCACACTTACATTCAAAGTCATAATTGGATCGATCGTATTGCTGTTTAAAATGTCTGCCATAAATTTATTTTCAAAAACATTAAATAAAGTATTGACAGACCACCATTTGTTTAGCTCAGCGGTATTGGTAATATTGATTCCGTAATTGTATGATTTGTCAACGTTTATTTGCGTTGTCACGGTTGTATTAGTATCAGGATTATAATTGTACACTTCCGTGAAAACATCTTTAGTGCTATTGAAATAAACCGAAGCCATAAAATTACTTTTCCAAGCATAGCCAATTTCCATAGCGTGCGTAATCTCTGGAATCAAATTCGGATTTCCCTGCGAATAATTAAATGAATCATCATAGAAACGGAACGGATTCAAATCAAACTGACTTGGCCTGTTGATTCTTTTGCTGTAAGAAGCGTGAGCCGAATGATTATTAGTAAATTCATACTTTAAAGAAAGGCTCGGAAACCATTTTAAATAATCGTCTTTATGCTCTTCATTTAAAGTTTTCTGATCAATATTTATCGCAGTATATTCAGTTCTTAAACCAGCCTGAATGTTTAATTTTTCTAGCTGATATTTATAATTCGCGTAAGCAGCATAAATCTGTTCGTTGTATTCAAAATGATTGGTCGAATTAAAATCAATCTGCCATTCATTATTTTCGTAATATTCATATACCGATGGATTGTCATTATTTTTAATGCTGGTTTTAAAACCCCATTCAATAGATTGCTTTTCCTTTAACGGATTTACAAAATCGACTTTTCCTGTAAAAACTTTTAACTGCGACGGAATATATCCGCGACGGTCATTTACAACAGTTGCATTTGCAGTATTATCAGCACTCTGAAATTGATTTGATCTAAATTTTGAAGTTTCGTATTCAAAATCAAAAGACATGTTTTTGCCTTCCGTATTAAATTTATGAACTCCAGAAAATGCATACGTATAATCAAACCATTTTTCTTTACTGTCGTTATAAGTCAAAGCATCAAAAATAGGTTGATTTGAAGTATTAAATACTGTATTTGTACCATCAGCCATGTTTTCGTAACGTCCGATTTTGGCATCTACATAAAATTCTAAATTTGTTTTAGAAGAAGCTTCATATTGCGTTCCAATTTTAAAATTATTAGAAGTTAAAGGCTCATCTGTAATAGAGGTTTGGTGATTTGTAGATAAAATTTGCTGATGCGTTAGATCAGAATATTGAATTTGATCGAATCGTTTATGTTCTTCTTCACCTCGGAACGTATAGCTATAATTCCCGAAAACACCCCATTTGTCTTTATTGTAATTTAAGTTGAAACCAGAGTTGGTTCTGTTTTTTCTGCCTCTTCCATAACTGGCAAAAGCATTACCTTTTAAGCCCGAAGCATTTGGTTTTTTTAAAATGATATTGATAATTCCGGCTTTTCCTGCCGCATCATATTTAGAAGAAGGATTTGTAATTACTTCGATTTGTTTGATGTTGGATGAAGTTGTAGCTTTTAAATAATTGGCTAATTCTTTTTGAGAAAGTTGCGTCAATTTACCGTTTATCATTACCGCAACCCCCTGCTGTCCGCGAATAGACAAATCGCCATCTTGAGACACAACAACGCCTGGCGCACGTGATAATACGTCAAGCGCGGTCCCGCCTTCAGATACGATGCTGTTTTCTACATTAAAAACAAGACGATCAGATTTTTGAGTATATAGTACTTTTTTTCTAGCAATCACGATTTCATCTAAAGCATTTATAGTGGTTTCAATAATACTATCGGTTTCTTTTTCTGTTTGAGAATATCCATCATATACCGAAAAAGCAAGCATAAGAGAGGTTATAATTTTTTTCATGTTGTTTCAATTTGGCAAATTCTAAATCGAGATTTAGAACATAATCTTTTTAATTTTTAAAATCAGAATTTATTGCAGTGCAATTTGTTCTAATTGGTCTAAAAACTTTTTTTGATAATGCATTGCTTTATTCGAAACAGCAGAAATAAATTTTTTGAGGGTAAGGAGTATACGTAACATACCGTGGCATTTAAAATTTGATTTGCCAAATATAATACTATTTATAACAAGTCTAAATAAAAATAGTAATTATTTTTTACAGAAATCCCTTAATTTGTTGATTTGTAGAGAAAAGAATAAAATGGGAAATAAAAAAAGCGGTCTGTTTTATAGAAAACAGACCGCTTTTTTTATTGAAAAACTGAAAACTTATTTCGTGATTTCTCTAAAAACAGCTTCAAGGTTTTTATTTTTTTGATTTAGCTGTAAAGTTTTTAATCCATTTTCGTTGGCAAAGTCAAAGATGGCAGGGCGCATATCTTTATCAGTAACAAAAGTCAGCTCCCAAGTCATGTCATGAGTATTTACGTACGAAGAAATATTTTCAAGTTTAGCCAAAAGCTGTTCTTCAACTTTGTAATCAAACTCAACTTCAATAACTTGCTCTTTATTGGCAGTAACCAAATGGTCTAATTTATTATCTGCAACAATTTGTCCTTTGTCAATAATCATGACACGATCGCAGATGGCTTCAACTTCTTGCATAATGTGTGTAGATAAAAAAACAGTTTTATTTTTTCCTGCATTTTTAATCACGTTACGAATTTCCATTAACTGATTCGGGTCCAGACCTGTAGTTGGTTCATCCAAAATTAAAACTTCTGGATCATGAAGCAAAGCATTTGCCAATCCAACGCGTTGGCGGTATCCTTTAGAAAGCTGTCCAATCTTTTTATGGCTTTCTGGTGTCAGTCCTGTCAGTTGAATTACTTCTTCAATTCTTGATTTTGGCACGTTGTAAACATCAGCATTAAATGCCAAATATTCACGAACATACAAATCCAAATACAGCGGATTGTGCTCTGGCAAATAGCCAATCGAGCGTTGCACTTCTTTTGCGTTTGTCATGACATCGTGACCATTTACAAGGGCTGAGCCACTATCGGCAAGTAAATAAGTCGTCAAAATTTTCATCAAAGTAGATTTTCCTGCTCCGTTTGGACCAAGAAATCCTACGATTTCTCCTTTCTCAATTTTAAAAGAAATTTCATTTAAAGCTTTTTGCTCTCCGTAACTTTTTGATATACTGTTTACTTCTATCGACATGACTTTTTATTTGCTACAAAAATAAACAGAAATAGTCTCGATTGCTAAAAATTTATCTTTTAAAGTAATTATAAAAAAATGGAAGAGACCAGTATTCACGGCATCGTTATTGTTAAGGGAATGCTAAAATTAAAATAAAACCCAAATCATGAAAAAAATTCTAGTGATGGCTGCTTTAGCTATCTGCAGTTTTGCAAACGCACAAAAAGGTACAGTATTAGTAGGTGGTAACATCTCTTATTCTTCTGAAACGAGAGATTTCGGTAATGCTGAAAGAAAATCAAACGAATTTGCTTTTTCTCCAAAAGTAGGTTACCAATTTCACGAAAACTGGACAGTTGGAGGTGAGTTTACTGTTGCTTCTTCAAAAGATGATCAAGGTGTAAATGAATACAAAACAAACAGTTCTAAATTTGGAGCATTTGTACGTTACACAATGCCATTAAGCCAAACTTTCTCAGTATTCGCAGATTTAGGAGCTGGTTTCCAAAATCAAACTGAAAAAGATTACGTTGGATCAAACTACACAAAATACAAAGCAGATGGAATGTATATTGGTGTAACTCCAGCTCTTTTCATTAACATGCAAAAAGGTTTTGGTCTTAACTTCAGCATTGGAGGTTTAGGATACGAAACATTAAATTATGATAACAACGGTCCAGATGTTAGCAGATTTAATTTCAACTTTGGTAAAACAGCAAGCATTGGAATTTCTAAAAACTTCTAATCTTAAGTTTTTATATTCAATTTCAGAAAGCGCTCCAATTGGAGCGCTTTTTTTATAACCATTTCTTATTGTTATTTTAATTTTTAACGCGTTTAAAATGATTGTTTTTAATTAATCGTTAAGAAAATAACTGCGATTCGATATTGGTATTTTAATTGTTTGTTGTATGTGAAATCTTAATAAATATCACATATGAAAAAAATGCTACTTATTCTTGCATTGGCTATGGTTAGCTTTGCAAATGCCCAAAAGGGAACAATTTTAGTTGGAGGAAATATTGGTTATACTTCTGAAAAAATCGACAGAGACATTGCTTCAGCAAAAAACAACGTTTTTGAGTTTTCTCCAAAGGTTGGATATCAATTTCATAATAACTGGACGGCAGGAGTCGAATTTTCGGTAGAATCTTCCAAAACCAATCTTGGAGAAGGTGAAGGTAAAAGCAATACTTTTAAAACAGGAGCTTTTGTCCGTTATACAATGCCATTGAATGAAACTTTTTCGGTTTTTGCTGATTTGGGAGCTGGGTTTCAAAATCAAAAAAACAAAAATTACGAAAATGGATCACTTGTGTCAGATAATAAAGCTGATGGTTTTTATACAGGTATTACTCCAGCTCTTTTTATTAATATGAAGAAAGGTTTTGGTCTAAATTTTAGTATTGGTGGCTTAGGATATGAAACATTAAGCTATGATAATGATGATGTTGATTATAGTAAATTTTTCGTCAATTTTGGAAAAACAGTAAACATCGGAATTTCTAAAAACTTCTAGTGTTAGATTTTATACAAATAGGAAAGCGCTCTAATTGGAGCGCTTTATTGTGTTAAATTCTTTTGTTGTAAAAGAGATTTAAGAGTAAACTAAACTCTTCTTCCAATTAAACTCTCGGCAAACTCTCTTAATAATTTTTTCTTAGCTTCTTCTATATTGATTTTGTCTAAAATTTTAGAAGCTTTAAATGTGTACTTTTTGATTGATTCTTGTGTTGCTTTTGGCACTCCAGATTTCAGAAACAAATCGGTTATGGTTTTAATTTTATTTGTATTGTCTTCAAGGCGAACAGCGTATAAACGTTCTAATACTTCTTTTTCGCTTTCAGTTGCAATTTCAAGAGCCTTAAAATATAAGTAGGTTTTTTTATTCGAAATAATATCGCCGCCTAAACGTCTGCCAAATGTGGGAGTATCACCAAAAAGATCCAGATAATCATCTTGCAACTGAAAAGCTAGTCCGATATTAATTCCAAAATCATAAATTAAATCGCAGTTGTCTTGTGATGTTTGGGCAATTATAGCGCCCATTTTCATTGATGCTGCTATAAGTGCACCAGTTTTGTACTTAATCATTTTTAGATATTCAGAAACAGTAACATCTTGACGGGTTTCAAAATCTACATCCAAGGTTTGCCCTTCGCATACTTTTATTCCCATTTTGTTAACCGCTTTGATCAAATCTTTTGCAAGATTTGGGTCGTACTTAAGCAGATATTCGTAGGTTAAGATAATCATTGCATCTCCAGAAAGAATAGCAATGTTAGTATTCCACTTTTTGTGTACTGTGGCTTTTCCTCTTCTAATGGGATCTTCGTCTATAATATCATCATGGATTAAGGACGAGTTATGGAAAATTTCAATTGCCAAAGCAGCGGGTAATGCTAACTCATAGTCTGTTCCAAAAAATTCTGTGGTGAGTAGCGTAAGTGTAGGGCGTAATCGTTTTCCTCCCAATGACATTATATATGCTATCGGATCGTATAGATTTTTGGGTTCTTTATCTATAATTTGATTCTCTAAATAACTAATAAAAAAATTTGTGTATTGAGCTACTGAATACATAGAATTAAGTTTAATAGTTTGTAAATAGCTAAAATACAGATTTTTATGATTTGTGTTTTTTGAATAGAAGAAAAATTTTGCAAATTAATTTAAAACCGTAAATGTTGTAAAGTGTTGCATTTTGCAATAAAAAGAAATAATGCCAGTCAAAGTGAAATCGAAACGAATCATAACTAAATTCGATCTCACTTGCTGGCATAAAAAACAAAAACTATTTAAGGTATTAAGTCACAGGGTTTTCTACAGTTGCTCGCATTTCTTGGGCTGCGGCCACCATTTCGATTAGCGCTTTTTTGGTTTCATCCCAATGACGGGTTTTTAAGCCACAATCTGGATTTACCCATAATTGATCAATTGGAATAACTGCTGAAGCTTTTTCCAACAAACGAACCATTTCTTTGCTTGACGGAACGCGTGGAGAGTGAATATCGTAAACTCCAGGACCAATTTCGTTTGGATATTTAAAGTCTGCAAAAGCATCTAAAAGTTCCATTTGCGAACGAGAACATTCAATAGTAATAACATCGGCGTCCATATCGGCAATGTTCTGGATGATGTCGTTGAATTCGCTATAACACATGTGTGTATGAATTTGCGTATCATCGTTTACGCCGCTCGCAGAAATTCTAAAAGCACGAACTGCCCAATTTAAGTATTTTGCCCATTCTTCTTTTCTTAAAGGAAGACCTTCACGAATTGCCGGTTCATCAATCTGAATGATTTTGATTCCAGCTTTTTCTAAATCCACCACTTCATCGCGAATAGCCAAAGCAATTTGTGTACAAGTTTCAGAACGAGGCTGATCGTTTCTCACAAAAGACCATTGCAGAATCGTTACAGGCCCAGTAAGCATTCCTTTTACCCATTTCGGAGTTAAAGATTGTGCGTATTGCGACCATTTTACAGTCATTGGATTCGGACGAGAAACATCTCCGTAAATGACTGGTGGTTTTACACAACGGCTTCCGTAACTCTGAACCCAGCCGTTTTTGGTAAAAGTAAATCCTGACAATTGTTCTCCAAAATATTCCACCATATCGTTGCGTTCAAACTCGCCATGAACTAAAACATCGATTCCAGTTTCTTCCTGAAAACGAATGGTTGCCTCGGTTTCTTTTTCGATTAAATCATTGTATTCTTGAGCTGTTAATTCTCCTTTTTTAAATTTCGCTCTCCAGCTTCTCACTTCTGCTGTTTGAGGGAAAGAACCAATTGTTGTAGTTGGAAATAATGGCAGTTTTAAAGCTTCAATTTGGCTTTTTCTTCTTACTGCGAAAACACTTTTACGTTTATCATCAGAAGCTGTGATTCCGGCAACACGCGCTTTAACTTCGTTATTGTGAATTAATTTTGAAGTTTTGCGATTCTCGTTTGCCAAAACATTTTCTTTATAATCAGTAGAATTTTCAGTGTTTAGTTCATTAGAAGCAAATTGTTTTAAAAGAACAATTTCGCTGATTTTCTGTTTAGCAAAAGCCAGCCATTGTTTAATTTCTGGTGTTAAAGTCTGATCGTTTGTCTCTAAATCCAAATCGCATGGACTGTGGATTAATGAACAAGAAGGCGCAATTAAAATTCTATTTTCACCTAAGGCATCAGTAGCTTTTTTGATTAATTCTAAAGATGTTTTAAAATCGTTTTTCCAGATGTTTCTTCCGTCAACAACTCCAAGTGAAAGATTTACATTTGAAGCCAATCTTCCTGATTCTAAAATGTCATTTAATTGAAGTGGACAACGAACTAAATCTAAATGGAAAGTGTCAACAGGAAGCGCTAAAGCAGTTTCTAGATTTTCTCCAAAGCAGTCAAAATAGTTTGCTAAAACAATTTTTAGTTTAGGGAAACGAGTGTTGACTTCATTGTACACTTTCGTGAAAGTGCCTCGTTCTTTATCAGTTAAATTTAAAGCTAAAAACGGTTCGTCGAACTGAATATATTCGGCATTTTCGGCTTGTAGTTTTTCCAGAATTTCAAAGTATACTGGAAGTAAATTATCTAGAAGATCAATTCTGTTAAAACCATCTTCTTTTTCTTTTCCTAATAATAAATAAGAAACGGGGCCGATTAAAACAGGTTTTGTTTTGATTCCAAGCGAATTTGCTTCTTTGAATTCATTGATTATTTTTTCAGAAAACAATTCAAACTTTTGGTTCTTTGTGAATTCAGGAACAATATAATGATAGTTGGTGTCGAACCATTTTGTCATTTCCATTGCCACAACATCCTGTCCTTCTTTTTGAGATCCTCTTGCCATTGCAAAATATAAATCTAAAGATGAATTGCTTTTTGCTAATTCGTGATAACGTGCTGGAATTGCTCCAAGAGTAAGAGTTAAATCTAAAACTTGATCATAAAAAGAAAAATCATTAGACGGAATTAAATCAACTCCTGCTTCGGCTTGTAATTTCCAGTTTTTAAGACGGATTTCTTTTCCTGCATCGATAAGTTCTTCTGCCGAAATTTTTCCCGCCCAATACAATTCGCTGGCTTTTTTCAGTTCTCTGTTGCTGCCAATTCTTGGGTAACCTAAGTTGTTTGTTTTCATTTTTGATTCAGTATTTTTTACTGAGCAAATTTACGTTCTTGGTTTTTATAACTTATATTTGGGATTTATTTCAGTAAAATGTGTTGTAAAAATATATTTTTGAAGATTTAATTACTTTAAAACTGTTTGAAATGAACTTCTAGCCGTAAAAAAAACTATGGAAAACTTAGATAAAACCGATTTGTTGATCCTGAAATACCTTCAGGAAGACTGCAATATCAATACAAAAGATCTGGCAAGTAAATTATTCTTGACGGTTACTCCCGTTTATGAAAGAATTAAAAGACTAGAAAGAGATGGTTATATTACTAAATATGTAGCGCTTTTAGACAAACAGAAAATGAACCGAGGCATGACTGTTTTTTGTAATGTCCGTTTAAAAGAACACGCCAAAAATGTCGGAAGCAATTTTGTAAAAGATATTGTGGCACTACCAGAAATTATAGAATGTTATAACATTGCCGGAGATTATGATTTTATGCTGAAGATTTTGGTGCAAGATATGGCTAGTTATCAGGATTTTGTAATGAACAAATTATCAACGATAGAAAACATCGGGAATACGAACAGTATTTTTGTAATGGGAGAAATCAAACACAGCACTGCTTTAGAGTTTTAAAGCAGAAGAAATTCCTAAAATAAAATGTATTTTTGAAATCTAAAATCATCAATTTAGATCAAAAATCTAAAATCGTTAATCTACAATCTAAAATTAAAATGAACTGGGAACAACTTTTATCATTAAAACGTCAGGGAGATACAAGCAAAAGGTTACGCGTAGAACAAGATGATACTCGTTTAGGATTTGAGGTAGATTATGACCGAATTATATTCTCTTCCGCTTTTAGAAGTTTACAAGATAAAACACAAGTTATTCCGCTTTCTAAAACAGATTTCGTGCATACGCGTTTAACGCATAGTTTGGAAGTTTCTGTTGTCGGACGTTCGCTTGGCCGTTTGGTTGGAAAGAAAATTATCGAGAAATATCCTTATCTGAAAGAAGTTCACGGTTATCATATGAACGATTTTGGAGCTATTGTAGCTGCAGCTTCATTGGCGCACGACATTGGAAACCCGCCTTTTGGACATTCTGGTGAAAAAGCAATTGGAGAATATTTTTCTATCGGAAACGGTCATAAATATAGAAACCAGCTTACCGATAAACAATGGCAAGATTTAATTGATTTTGAAGGAAATGCTAACGGATTTTCAGTGTTGACCGCAAGCCGTCCAGGAATTGAAGGCGGACTTCGTATTTCGTATGCAACCTTAGGAGCTTTTATGAAATATCCGAAAGAAAGCCTTCCGAAAAAGCCAACAAATAACATTGCAGATAAAAAATATGGATTCTTTCAATCAGATAAATTATTCTTTGAAGAAGTAGCCAAAGATATGGGAATGATTGCCAATAAATCGGGTGAAGATATTGGTTTTGAAAGACATCCATTGGCTTATTTAGTTGAAGCCGCAGATGATATCTGTTACACAATTATCGATTTTGAGGACGGAATTAATTTAGGCTTAGTTTCAGAAGATTTTGCCTTAGAATATTTGATTAATTTGGTAAAAGACAATATTGGAGTTTCTAAATACAAATCTTTGACTACAAAAGAAGATCGTATTAGCTATTTACGAGCTTTGGCAATAGGAACTTTAATTAATGATGCTGTAAATGTTTTTGTAGAAAATGAAGAAGCAATTTTGGCTGGAAACTTTCCTTACGCTTTAACAGACAAAAGCAAATACAAAGCGCAGATGAATGATATTATCAAACTAAGTGTTGATAAAATCTATCAAAGTCGCGAAGTCATAGAGAAAGAAATTGTAGGTTATCAAATCATTCAAACATTGCTGGATAAGTTCATTACAGCATTCAATAATAAATTTGAAGGAACGGCCTCAAACTACGATAAGTTGATTTTGAAAATGCTGCCAGAGAAACATCATTTAGAGAAAACCAATTTATATGAGCGCTTACTGCATATTTGTCATTATGTTTCGCTTCTTACAGATGGAAATGCTCTAGAATTATACGAAACAATTCAGGGGCAGAAAAAGCGTTAAACAGATTCGCGTGCAATAAAAAATGCCTCTTTCATTTATTTGAAAGAGGCATTTTTATTTTTATGTGTTTTTTTATTGGAAAGCATAAACCAAACCAACCCCAAGAACTTGTCTTAATTGCATTCTAGGTCCGTCATTTACCTGAGTTGTCGCTCCTGTAGTTGGGTCAACAACATCTTTTTTTGTTTTAATATCGTCGTCATAAATTAAATGGACACCTATGTTTGCTTTTACGTACGCATTTACAACAAGATCTAGGCGTGTATCATAATCAATATCAACATTTCCAAATTTGTTTAAGTAATCTGTATATAAGCTTAATCTGTTTTCATAAAAAACGTTTTTATAGATTTCATTTTTCATATAAGCTGTAAAAAGTATACCAAATTCGGCTTTTATTTTCTGACCTCCTTCAATTAATATCTGTTGTGTAGGATCTAGCGGATCTGGCGCGTAAACTGCTTTTTTAACCCCGAAAGACCCCTGGTCTGCAAGATATTGATCAAGCACTAAAGTAGTTTTTAACGTAATAGGAGAGAAGTAAAATACTCTGTTTTTTTCTTTATTTGAATTCTCTGCTCCAGCTCCCAGAAAGATATAAGCTGGTGCAAAAGGTTTAGAGATGGCAACATCTCGATTAGGATAATTATAACCGTCTGTAAATTGTGTGTTGAAGTTTAATTTAGAAGAGTAGTACCAGTTTGAAGCGGTATCTTTTCTAAAACCATAAGTAGAGTTGAACTGAAAGGCATCGTCTGTTTTGCGTAACTCTATTCCATCTTGCTTATTTAAGCCATATTTTACGATAAGTTCGTTTACCCATTTATGATTTTTCTTTACATAAGTTCTTGAAAATTCACCTTTAAAGAGGCCTGAAATTGAACTTGTTCCCCCTGCACTCCAGTTTACAAATGCAATTTCGGAAATATCAAAACCAACCTGATTTTTTCTGGTCCAGTTGGATGGCGGTTTAGGTGCTTGATTTGGACTTAACGTTGTTTGTATAATCTGGGCAAAGTTATGAGAAGTACTCAAAAGCAAAAGCAGCAAAAGGGTAGAACGCAATAATTTCATTTAGGTATTTTTTTTGGTGTCGCAAAATAATTATTTTGAACCGTTAGAAAAAAGATTTATTAAACTTTTAACGTCAATTTTACACAGTTGTTGTAGCTCATTTACGGTTCCATGCTCAATAAATTCGTCTGGAACACCCAAAATTTCAATGGAATTTTTAAAATTGTTTGATGCTGCAAACTCTAAAACTGCACTTCCAAAACCGCCATTTTTAGCTCCGTCTTCAATGGTAATAATCTTATCAAAATTCGAAAAAACGGTATTTAATGTATTGATGTCTAGTGGTTTAATAAAGCTGAAATTATAGTGTGCAATTTCCTCAGAATTGGTTGATTCTTTCAGTGCTTCTATAACATTATTTCCAATTGTTCCGGCCGATAGCACAGCAACTTTCGTACCATCTTTCAAGCATTTTGCCTCGTCCCAATTTATTTTTTCGTAATGTCCGAAATTTTCTACTTCCCAATTTGGTAGGACTCCACGACCTCTTGGATATCGAATTGCAATAGGATGATCAATTCCTAATTGAACCGTATAAAGAATGTTTTGCAGTTCAATTTCGTTTAACGGCGCATAAATAATCATATTCGGAATCGAGCGTAGATAGGCGATATCAAAAACGCCGTGATGCGTTGCACCATCTTCTCCAACTAATCCTGCACGGTCAAGACAAAATATTACAGGCAAATTTTGCAGCGCTACATCATGAATTACCTGATCATAAGCGCGCTGTAAAAATGTGGAGTAAATATTGCAATACACAATCATGCCCTGAGTAGCCATTCCGGCTGCAAGCGTTACGGCGTGCTGTTCGGCAATGCCTACATCAAAAGCACGTTCTGGGAATTCGTCCATCATAAATTTTAATGAACTTCCAGATGGCATTGCAGGTGTGATTCCGATTATTTTTTCATTTTTTTTGGCTAAATCTAAAATGGTCAAGCCAAAAACATCTTGATATTTTGGAGGAAGATTTTCTTCAGATTTTAAATGAATTTCTCCAGTTGAAGCATCAAATTTTCCAGGCGCATGATATTTCACCTGATTTTCTTCGGCCTGCTGCAATCCTTTTCCTTTTGTAGTTACAATATGAAGGAATTTTGGACCTTTTATCTTTTTAAGACGATTTAATTCTTTGATCAATTTAGGAAGATCATGACCATCTATTGGCCCTGAATAATCAAAATTCAAAGATTTAATGATATTATTTTGCCGCGGATTTTTCCCATTTTTAACCGAAGTAAGATATTTTTTTAAAGCTCCAACGCTTGGATCAATCCCTATAGCATTGTCGTTTAAAATAACTAAAATATTAGCATCTGTAACTCCAGCGTGATTAAGTCCTTCAAAAGCCATTCCGCTTGCGATAGAAGCGTCTCCGATAACTGCTATATGTTCTTTTTCGAAATCCCCTTTTAATTTAGAAGCAATCGCCATTCCGAGTGCTGCAGAAATAGAAGTTGAAGAATGTCCAACTCCAAAAGTATCGTAAACACTTTCGCTTCTTTTCGGAAAACCTGAAACTCCTCCAATTTGTCTATTGGTATGAAAAATTTCTCTTCTTTCGGTCAGTATTTTATGCCCGTATGCCTGATGTCCAACATCCCAAACCAATAAATCGTTTGGAGTATTAAAAACGTAATGCAAAGCAATTGTGAGCTCTACAACACCTAAACTTGCTCCTAAATGGCCTTCTTTTACAGAAACGATATCAATAATAAACAGACGTAATTCTTGAGCAACCTGAGTAAGCTGCTCTTCTTTTAAAAGACGTAAATCGGCTGGATTGTATATGTTAGAAAGTAAATCGCTTTTCATTGTATGGTAAAAAGCAAATTTACGGTTTTTAAATTTAATTTTCTTGCGGAGTCTTATTTCAATAAAATAGGTACAGAATATTGCATTCTGACTTTCTTTCCATTTGACTCGCCTGGCTGCCATTTCGGACATAAACTTAAAACTCTAATGATTTCTTTTTGCAGTGGTTCTTCAACTGCTGGCGAACATTCTAGAAAAGATACAGTGCCATTTTTTTCTACAGCAAATGCGAGAGTGAAATTGAGTTTCCAATAACTCACGTCTTCCGGTTTTTTATATTCTTTCATGAAGAAGTTATGAAATTGCTCTATTCCGCCAGGGAATTCAGCATTTGTATTTGAAAGAGGTTTAAGAGTTGATTGAGAATCCTCTTTTTTTATTTTATCAGTTTTTGAAGATTTGTTTTTATCAACTTCTTTAGTTGCTATTGGTGTCGTTTTATTTAATTTAAGTTGCTCAATTTTTGGTGAGTCTGGTGGTGTTTGATCTGTTTTTTTCTCACTGATTGGAGTTTTTTCTAAAACAGTTGGTTTTGTTGTTGTAGTATCTGCCTTAGCTTCGATATTCTTGACTTCAGGTTTTTTATCTTCTTTGTTTTGGCAGCCGAAAAAAACTATAATCATAACCGCATACAACGTTGGTAAAAACGATTTGCAATTTATATTAGCAATTATTTTATCTTTTCTTTCCATATTCGAATATCACGATTTAAAAGTAATAAAAATAAGTTCTAAAATCCTACTTTTGCAAGCATGATAAATCCTTTTACTGACGAATATTTCATGAAAAAAGCGCTGCAGGAAGCAGAAATCGCTTACGAAAAAGGCGAAATCCCTGTTGGAGCTGTAATTGTTGTGGCTGATAAAGTTATTGCTAGAAGCCACAATTTGACTGAGTTGTTAAACGATGTTACGGCTCATGCCGAAATGCAGTCTATAACAGCGGCAGCCAATTTTCTGGGCGGAAAATATTTAAAAGATTGTACATTGTATGTTACACTCGAACCTTGCCAAATGTGCGCAGGTGCTTTGTATTGGAGCCAGATTTCTAAAATTGTTTTTGGAGCACGCGACGAACAACGCGGATTTCTGAATATGGGAACAAAACTACACCCGAAAACAACTGTTGTTTCTGGAGTAATGGCAAACGAGGCGGCAGATTTAATGAAACGTTTTTTTCTGGAAAGAAGAAAGTAATTTCTTTCAAAATCAACTTGTAATAACCGAAATTGACTTAATTTTGTTTCATAGTTTTTAATATAATATCATGAAAAAAGAGGTTAATGTTGGAGATATATTTTTAATACCTTTTGAAAATCGATTTGCAGTTTGTAAAGTTTTATGGATTTCAAAAAGGACAAAAAATGCTTTTTCTTTTATAGTCAAAGATGAATTAATTTCTCTTTCCAAAGATGGATTGTCAATTGCTTTAAAAAACAGCAACATTAAATTAAAATTATTTACTGGTATTGTTGAGGTTTTTTATACTAGCATTGAAAAATTAAGCAAGCAGGCATGGCAAATTATAGGAAACATAAAATTAGAAAAAGAAGAAGATAATTTTTTGTATCATAATATCGGTGGAAAATTATTTAAAGGCGATGAAGAAATTAGACCTTTAAATAATGAAGAGCTTATGTCAACTCCTAAAATGTTTATTGCTGGCTATGACGCCATAGATAATTTTTTGAAAATGGCATTTAATAACAACAATTAACTTCGAGTAAAAGAAATATGACAGATTTTTCAACAATAAAAAAACTATTTCATATCACTGAACCAAATGGTTTTACAAATAATGAAATTCAGGTTGTAAAAGATATCTTCGGACAGCTTCCTGAGGTTTTTGTGGATTATTATACTGAATTGGGTAAAATTCAGAACTTAAATCATACACAGGATTTATTGATTATACCTGAGCGTTTTCAATATTATAAAAATGATGATTATCTAATATTTTATTCTGAAAATCAAAAAGCTTGCGTTTGGGGAATTCATAAAGATGATTTGTCAAAATCCAATCCGTCCGTTTACATGAGTTATGATGAAAAGGAATGGAATTTGGAAACAGAAACTTTAACTGATTTCTTTACTGCAATGGCATTTCTTCAGGCTGGTTTTGCTTTAGAATACACTGCCGAATGTTTTTATGAAATAGATGATGAAGGATTGCGCTTTATTGCTGAGAATTATACAAATAAAGGAGTTTCTTTTAAACAGTGGACTGAAGGAATTAATTTCTATGGAAATCATGATGACGATGTAATTATAATCATGAGTAATAATCAACTTTTTTATTCATCAGATACAGAAAATCATTTTATGGAAATGGATAAAGTTTTGTCAAAATTGGGTTCTGAGCTTTGAGAGCAATGATAAAACTTCAACAAAAGTTAAATAATCATATTAGAGAATTTTCTTCTTAAAGGATTCGGAAAATATTTTACTTTTATAATAAATTAATTGCGATTTTACTGTTATGGTTTTTAACAGTAAATCATATAAGTTTTTAGTTTATTAATTAATTAACTCTATTTAAAGGTGAAAGTAAAAGGACTAATTCTCGTATCTTTTGTGTTTTTTATTTTTCAATCTTGCGGTCGTAAATCAGCTGCAGATTTCAATTCGGATTTCTCGTTATTCAAAGATTACATTACCAGTTTCACAGGCGGTATCGTCTCTGCAGATTCTGATATTCGTGTGGTTTTGGCTTTCGATAAAAACGATTGGAAACCCAATCAGGAATTAGACGACGATTTGTTCGATATTTCACCAAGTGTTCACGGAAAAGTCATAGCGCTTTCAACAAATACTTTGGCTTTTATTCCGGAGAAAAAACTCAAAATGGGAACAGAATATCAGGTTACTTTAAACTTAGATAAACTGACTGCCATTCCAAAAGAGAAAGAGAAGGAACTTTCTAAATTCAACTTTACAGTTAAAACCGTTAAACAGGATTTTACCATCAATACAGGCGATATTCAATCGTATAACAAAGAATATCAATATTTAAACTGCGTTTTAAAAACTGCCGATAATATTGATTTAGAAACGGCGCAAAAACTGGTTGAGGCCAAACATAATGGGAATAATCTTAAAATTAAGTTTGAGAAAGTATCTGGTCCGGCTAAAGAATTTCGTTTTATAATCGATAGTATTCAGCGCCAGTCAGAAGCTTCAAACTTAGAAATTATTTATGATGGAAATGATTTTGATATTGACCAAAAAGGACAAATCGATTTCCCGATTACCAGCATCAACGAATTTAAGGTTATAAAAGTTGAAGTTCCAGACGGGAACAATCAGCAGGTTTTGATTAATTTCTCTGAACCATTAGAAAAGGGACAAGATTTTGCTGGATTGGTTTCAATTCAAAACACCAATAATCTGAAATTTTCAACACAAGGAAACTTACTTAAAGTATATTTTACCAATCAAAATGCACCTAAAAAGGAAGAGCCAGTAGCCGTAGCTGTAGAAGAACCAGTTGCTGTTGCTGTAGATTCAGCCGCAGTTATGGTTGATTCTTCGGCAGTAGCAGTAGATACCGTTGCTGCAGTTGCAGAAGAAGCTGTTGAATATGTTCCAGACGAAAAGCCGGAACAGGTTATAACGGGAGAATTATTGCTGGAAGTTTTTCAAGGAATTGAAAGCCAATTTGGTAAAAAACTAGAAAACAATTATAGTGAGAAAATTTCTTTTGATCAGATCAAACCAAATGTTCGTTTTGTGAAAAATGGAACGATTCTGCCAAGTTCAAACAATTTAAAATTAAATTTCGAAGCTGTAAACTTAAGCGCTGTTGATGTAAAAGTGTATAAGATTTACAAAAATAATATTCTGCAATTTCTTCAATACAACGAATTAAACGGAGGACAAAATCTCAAAAAAGTAGCGCAGCCAATTGCAAAAACTACTTTGAATTTAAAGGAAAGCACGCTCGTAAATCTTTCTAAATGGAATACGTATGCTTTAGATTTATCTAAAATTATCAAACCAGAACCTGGAGCGATTTACAGAGTTGAGTTTGTTTATAAAAAGAAATACTCACTTTATAAATGCGAAACATCAGATAACAGTGACGATGAAGCGGAGGAAGAAGAAGTCGATGAAAACGACATAAACTACAGCGGAAATTCTTACGATGATTACTATTATTATGACGATTACGATTGGAGAGAAAGCCAAGATCCTTGTACGGGTTCTTACTATTACAATGCAAGAATTGCAACCAATATTTTGGCAACAGATTTAGGAGTTATTGCCAAAAGAGGTGAAAACAAATCGTATTTATTTGCTGTAAATAATATTGTTACAACAGAACCGGTATCAAACGCCAGAGTTGATTTATATAATTTCCAACAGCAGAAAATTGCAACAGAAGCAACAAGCAGTGAAGGTATAGCATCTTTCCAATTGGATAAATTTGCTTATTTCGCCATTGTAACTTTAGGCGATCAATCGACTTACGTGAAATTGGACGATGGACTTTCATTATCGGTGAGTAATTTCGATGTTGCAGGAGAGACTTTGCAAAAAGGTCTGAAAGGATTTATTTACGGAGAAAGAGGCGTTTGGCGTCCGGGAGATAATTTGTATTTGTCATTTATTTTGAATGATGCTGCAAACAAACTTCCGAAATCGCATCCAATAAAATTCAGATTAAATGATCCGAATGGTAAAACAGTTTATCAAACGGTTCAAAAAACAAATGATCTCAATCATTACGCTTTTATAGTGCCAACAAATCAGGATGCGCCAACAGGAAATTGGGAAGCAATGGTAAGTGTTGGTGGAGCTAAATTCTACAAGAGCATTAAGATTGAAACCATCAAACCGAATCGTTTAAAAATCAAAAACACGTTTAGCCGAAAAACACTTTCGGTATCTTATCCAAACACAGATAATCTGGAAGTGACTTGGTTACACGGTGCAATTGCTAAGAATTTGAATGTAGAAATGCAGGCTAAATTTTCTCAGCAAGCCACTACTTTTAAAGGTTATGAAAAATATACTTTTGATGATTTAGCGCGTCAATTCAGTACAGAAGAAATTAATGTTTTCTCTGGAAAATTGAACGAAAGCGGAAAAGCATCTGTGAACATTCAGCCAAGATTACAAGGTCAGGCACCAGGAATGCTTCGCGCTTCATTCATTACAAAAGTATACGAAGAAGGAGGAGATTTTAGTACAGATGTGATGTCAACGACTTATTCTCCGTATAAAACGTATGTTGGACTTAAAACACCTGAGCTGAACAAGTACAGCATGCTTGAAACAAGAACAAACAATCGTTTTGATGTGGTTACGGTTGATGAAAACGGAAGACCAAAATCAGTTCGTAATCTCGAAGTTCGAGTTTACAAAGTAGACTGGAGATGGTGGTGGGATTCTTCAAGTGATAATTTGTCGAATTACAATTCGTCAAATGCTACAACTTCATACAAAACATTTGTAATCAATACGGATTCAAGCGGAAAAGGAAGTTTTCAATTTGCTTTGACAGATGAAGAATGGGGACGTTATTTAATTCGTGTTGAAGATGGAGAAAGCGGGCATGCGACTTCATTAACAGTAAATATCGACTGGCCAATCTGGTCTGGAAAAACAAGAAACAGAGATGCTTCAACCGCTAATATGTTGGTGTTTTCTACCGATAAGAAAAATTATGAAGTTGGAGAAAAAGCACAGATTTCTTTCCCTTCTAGTGAAGGCGGACGCGCTTTAATTTCCATAGAAAACGGTTCAAGAGTAGTGCAGACTATTTGGGCAGAAACCAAAAAAGGAGAAACAAAAGTTGAGGTTCCAATTACGGGAGCAATGGCGCCAAACGTATATTTCAATATTACATTATTACAGCCTCATGCTTCAACCAAAAACGATTCACCAATTCGTATGTACGGAATTGTGCCAATTGAAGTAGTTGATAAAAACACGATTTTAGCTCCAACGTTAAACATGCCAGATGTTCTTAGACCAGAACAGCCATTTACGGTTAAAGTAGGGGAGAAATCAGGTAAAGAAATGACTTATACAATCGCTGTTGTAGATGAAGGTCTTTTAGATTTAACTCGTTTTAAAACTCCAAATGCATGGGATAGTTTCTACGTTCGTGAAGCTTTAGGAGTGAAAACTTGGGATATTTATGATGATGTAATTGGCGCTTACGGCGGAAAAATAAATCAGATTTTCAGTATTGGAGGAGATCAGGATTTAGGTGGAGGAAAAGCTAAAAAAGCAAACCGTTTTAAACCTGTTGTATTGTACTACGGACCATTTAAATTAGGGAAAGGAGAAACAAAATCGCACCAATTAAAACTGCCGAAATATATTGGTTCAGTTCGAACAATGGTGGTTGCAGGAGATGCAAATACAAGTGCTTACGGAAGTGTAGAAAAAGCAACGCAGGTTAAGAGTCCGTTGATGGTTTTAGCTTCGTTACCAAGAAAAATTTCTCCATCAGAAAAAGTGACATTGCCTGTGACGGTTTTTGCAACTGAAAATAAGATTAAAAACGTAACAATTCAGGTAAAAACAAGCAACGGATTGAAAGTTGCGGGAAGTGCGGTTCAAAAACTAAATTTTGCACAACCAGACGAGAAAATGGCGTATTTCAATTTAGTGGTTGGTTCTGCGACTGGAATTGCAAAAGTTCAGGTTGTAGCGACTTCAGGAAGTGAGAAATCGGTTTATGATGTTGAAATCGACATGACAAATCCGAATCCGGTTACAAGTACTTTTACCGATGTTGTTTTATCGCCAAATAGTTCCAAAACAATTTCATGGAAAACATTTGGAATTGCTGGAAGCAACAAAGCAAGACTAGAAGTTTCGTCTATGCCGTCAATGAATTTGAATGGAAGATTACAATTTTTAATTCAGTATCCACATGGTTGTGTAGAGCAGACTACGTCATCGGTTTTCCCTCAATTGTACTTAGGAGATGTGGCTGATATTGATGCGAAACGAAAAGATCTGATTCAGAAAAATATTGCTGCTGGAATTGCAAGATTGGGTAATTTCCAATTGTCAAATGGCGGAATGCCTTACTGGCAAGGAAATGCAATTGCAGATGATTGGGGAACTTCTTATGCAGGACATTTCTTGATTGAAGCGGAGAAAAAAGGATATGTGCTGCCAATTAATTTCAAATCGAAATGGTTGTCTTATCAGCAGAAAGAATCAAAACAATGGCGTTTTGAGCCGAAATACGGAAATGATTTAGCTCAAGCCTATCGTTTATATACTTTAGCTTTAGCAGGAAATGCCGATTTATCTTCAATGAACAGATTGCGTGAAACAAAAGGTATTTCGAACGAAAGTATGCTTCGTTTAGCAGCGGCTTATGTTTTAGCGGGTCAAAAATCAGCTGGACAAAGTTTGTTCCTGAAAACGAGTATTGATGGAAGTTCAGATGGTTATAGTTATTACTATTACGGTTCAAGCGAAAGAAACAGAGCAATGGCTCTTGAAACAATGCTTCTTTTAGACCAGAAACAAAAAGCATTTGTGACAGCTTCTAAATTAGCTAAAGAAATGTCGGCTAATCAATGGATGAGTACGCAGACAACTGCTTATTGCTTATATGCGATGTCGAAATTTGCTGTGAGCAACGGTCCAAAAGGAATTAATATTCAGTTTAGCAAAAACGGAAAAGGAGAGACAATAAATACAAATAAATCGGTTGCAGATCGTAGTTTGTCGGTTTCTTCTGGAGCAAACAGCATTACACTGAAAAATAATAAAGCCAATACGGTTTATGTTCGAATACTGAATACAGGAATATTGCCAATCGGACAAGAAAATGCGGTTCAAAGTGATGTTACGGCTTCTATTGTTTTCAAAAACAGAAAAGGAAGCGTAATCAATGTTTCAAGAATTAATCAAGGAACTGAATTTGTTGCAGAGGTTACAATTAAAAACCAAAGAGGAGAAAGTGTTCAAAACGTAGCGTTATCGCAGATCCTGCCTTCAGGATTCGAAATTGTAAATACTCGTTTCACAGATTACGGAGACGCAGTAAACAATATCGCCGATTATATTGATATTCGCGACGACAGAACGAATTTCTATTTCGGAATGAAAGCCAGAGAAACAAAAGTTTTCAGAATTCTATTAAACGCATCGTATCTAGGAAATTATTATTTACCTGGCTTACAATGTGAAGCAATGTATGATAATACTTTCTTAGCCCGAACAAAAGGATTCTGGGTTGAGGTTGTGAAGTAAATTTATTCGCCACAGATTATAAGGATTAAAAGGATTTTTTTTAATCTGTGGAAAAAAAATTATGGAAAAGTTCTCCCGCAGATTTTGCAGATCAAGCAGATAAAAATAAATCTGCACAATCTGCGAAATCTGCGAGAGAAAAAACTTTGTGGACTTAGCGTCTTTGCGGTTAAAAAAACAAGCATTGAAAAATAAAATTAAAGCGTTCTTTCAACGCATTCTAAACTGGATAAAAAAGAACAAAATAAAATCAGCAATTGCATTTCTGCTCTTGCTGATTTACTATTTTTCAATACCCCGAACTTTATTCAAAGAACCCTATTCAACAGTTATTGAAAGCAAAGAAGGAGAACTTCTCGGAGCTAAAATTGCCCGTGACGGACAATGGCGTTTTCCTGCGCAAGATAGCGTACCTGATAAATTCAAGAAATGCATTGTTTATTTTGAAGACGAATATTTCTACAAACACCCCGGTTTTAATCCCGGAGCGATGATTAATGCTTTTAATCAGAATAGAAAAGCAGGAAAAGTAGTTCGAGGAGGAAGTACATTGACACAGCAGGTTATTCGACTTTCCCGAAAAGGAAAAAACAGAACCTATTTTGAAAAAATAATTGAAATAATTCTCGCAACAAGATTAGAATTAGGCTATTCTAAAAATGAAATTCTCGAAATGTACGCAGCGCACGCTCCATTTGGTGGGAACGTTGTGGGGTTAGAAATGGCTTCATGGCGCTATTTTGGCGTACAGTCCAATCAGTTATCATGGGCAGAAAATGCAGTTTTAGCCGTTTTGCCAAATGCACCAAGTTTAATTTATCCAGGAAAAAATCAAATAAAACTACTGAATAAACGAAACCGACTTTTGTTGAAATTACATCAGGAAGGTATTATTGACAAGCAGACTTATGAGCTTTCTATAGAAGAGCCTTTACCTCAAAAACCGTATGATTTGCCTCAAATTGCACCGCATTTATTGCAGAGAGTAGCAAAAAATGAAGAAGGAACGCGAGTAAAAACAACTCTTGATTACGCTTTACAGAATAGAGTAAATCAAATTGCGAGATATTATTATAATCAGTACAAACAAAATGAAGTGCATAATCTGGCGATTTTAGTAGTTGATGTTCAGAACAGAAATGTGATAAGTTATGTTGGGAATTCACCAACAGATAAAGACCATCAAAAAGATGTTGATATTATTGATGCGCCAAGAAGTACAGGAAGTATCTTAAAACCACTTTTATATGGTGCAATGCTCGATGATGGCGAATTATTGCCCAATACTTTAGTAGCCGATATTCCAACGCAGATTTCAGGATATACGCCTCAGAATTTTAATTTGACTTTTGACGGCGCAGTTCCAGCACATCGAGCTTTGTCACGTTCGTTGAATATTCCGGCAGTTTTAATGCTTCAAGAATTTACTGTAAATAAGTTTTATGAAGAATTGCAGAAATTCAAATTGAAGAATATCAATAAAACACCCGATCATTATGGTTTATCGCTTATTTTGGGTGGTGCCGAAAGTAATTTGTGGGATTTGTGCAGAACATACGCCAATCTTTCGTCTACGATCAATTATTACACTAAAAATAAAAGTAAATATCGAACTAACGAATTTACTGAACTTAACTATAAAAACGATTTTAAGCCCGATTTTGGTTTAGAAACCGATCAAAAGAACATTCTGGGTGCAGGATCAATTTGGTTGACGTATAACGCCATGGAAGAAGTCAACAGGCCAGAAGGAGACGAAGCTTGGAAGTTTTACGACAGTTCGCTAAAAATTGCATGGAAAACAGGAACAAGTTTTGGAAATCGTGATGCTTGGGCAATAGGAACCAATTCGCGATATGTGGTTGGAATTTGGGTTGGAAATGCAACAGGAGAGGGAAGACCAACTTTGACGGGAGTAACCAGCGCCGCGCCAATTTTATTTGATGTTTTTAATTTACTTCCAAGACAAAGATGGTTTGATACTCCATATAATGATTTGGCCGAAGTTGAGGTTTGCCGTTTAAGCGGTTATCTGGTAAAAGATAATTGCCCAAAAATAAAACAATGGGTTACTAAAAAAGGAAAATCAACTAAAGTTTGTCCGTATCATAGAACAATTCATTTAGACAAAACAGAACAATTTCAAGTAAACAGCAGTTGTGAGAGCATCGATAATATTGTTACTAAAAACTGGTTTGTGTTGCCTCCTGTTATGGCATGGTATTACAAAAGCCAGCATATAGAATATCTGCCATTGCCACCATTCAAAGAAGGCTGTGAAGGAACGCAAGCCACTACAATGGATTTTATTTATCCAAAGGCGAATAGTAAAATCTATTTGACAAAAGATTTCAATAGTAATGTACAGCCCGTAATTTTAAAAGTGGCTTATTCTGAAAGAGATAAAGAATTGTTTTGGTATGTAGATGATGTTTATAAAGCAACAACCAAAACCTTTCATGAATTGCCAATTAGTCCAACAACAGGAACACATTATATTACAGTTGTGGATGCCAGCGGAAATGAAATTAGAAGAAAAATTGAAATTGTGAGGGAATAATAAATTTTGAAACCATGAAAGTAATATACATATACTTAACAATTCTCATTTTATCAATATTGTTTAATAATTGTACACTATTTGGACTTGTATTCGTTGGAGGGGATTCTGAAAAAATTATGATTCTATGGTCATTTCTTTATACTGTCATATTTCCAATAAAATCAATGTTGGTAATTTTTGACATGTATAAATTTTCTTCAAATTTTTATAAATATCTCTTATTTGTTTTTATAAGTTATCTCGCAAGTCTTCTTTTCTCAAGTATGGTTTTTTTGGACTTTAGGAGCTTTAGGTTAAGGGGAGATGGAGGTACAAAATATGTGCTGTATACAATTTATTTTGTAGCATTTGTTTCTTCCCTAATTTCTTTATTATTTTTTCTATGGAAGGGAAGAAAGATTAAGATTTTGCAAGAGTAGCTTACTGGATAATATTAAATTTTTGATAGGCATTTTTAGATTCTCTAGCTAATCTTAAAGTAATTCCAGTTGTAAAACCTTTGTATACAGGTGTTTTTTCGTTTGTGTATGGAAAAGAATACCCAATACCTAAATCAAATACATTTAAAAAAGTAACTCCACCTATAGCATATGCATTTTTATGAGAGCTTCCTGTTTTTATAAATAGTAGTTCTTTGCTGTATGATAAATGTATATCTGGAAGGCCGTAATAATTTCCATTATAGCTATTGGTAACTCCAAAACCTGCACCTAAGAATAACTTATTTTCGTTTTTACAGTTAAGGCAAAATTCTAAACCGCCTGTTAAAAGACTTTTATTAGCTATTTTATAATCAATGTAAAAAATAGGCAATTCAGGAACTTTAAATTCTGTATTTTTTTCTTCCCTATATCTAAATTCTCTTGCTTCAAGATTTCCGTTTTCGCTATACCATTCGGCTTTTCCTGCAAGATATTTTGCATCATAATCTTTCGAATAGCCCTTAAATTGGATTTTGTTGCTACTTAAATAGTAATCGTTAATTACAAAAAGAGAATCACTGTTCTTTATCTTGTAACCTGTGGCATCTTTTGTCTTTATTTTATAAGGTTTAATTCTGTAGTATGAGGCAGTTTCTTTGCTAGTTGTTTTCCAGTTTTTATCAAAAAAGATGGTGTCATTTTGAGATAACATTTTTGAATTGCATAGAAATAGAATAAAAAAAAGGTAAAGTAAAACTTTGAAATTTGGCGTAAAGATATTTAAAAGCATTATTACATTTTTTTAGCTCCAAAAGTAGGAAAAATAATATTTTAAATTGCAATTTAGGACAAAAAAAACCGCCAATCTCAGGAAAGGCGGTTTTTGTTTTTTTATTCTGTAATAACATTTCCTTTTTTGTCGTAGAAATGGTATTCTAAATACGTGTAAGCGTCACGAGGTATGATTTTCACCCATTTCTTATGTTCAAAAAACCATTTTGAACGTAATGATGGAAAACCTTTGCTGAGGTATGCAGCCACAAATGGATGTACATTTAGTACAACTTTTTTGTGGGTTTTTAAAAGTCTTTCTAAATCAGCAGTGATCTTATCAATGATTAAAATTGGAGCTTCAATTTCACCATTATGTTTGTTAGGATCTTCCTCTCTGGTTTTGATATTCACTTCTGGTCTTACGCGCTGTCTTGTAATTTGGACCAAACCAAATTTACTTGGCGGTAATATTTTATGTTTTGCTTTATCGTCGCTCATTTCTTCTCGCAAGAAGTCGAACAAAACTTTCCTATTTTCAGGATTAGACATATCGATAAAATCAACTACGATTATTCCGCCCATATCACGCAGACGCAATTGTCTGGCAATTTCTGCTGCGGCAATCATATTTACTTCCATGGCAGTGTCTTCTTGGTTGGTCGCTTTATTAGAACGGTTTCCGCTGTTTACGTCAATAACGTGAAGAGCTTCAGTGTGTTCTATTATAAGATAAGCACCTTTACTCATGGAAACAGTTCGGCCAAATGAAGTTTTGATTTGTCTCTCTATATTGTATTTCTCGAAAATTGGGGTGTCATTTGATTGATAAAACTTAACAATCGATTGTTTGGAAGGTGCAATTTCTTGCAGATATTCCTTTGTTTGATGGTACAACTCTTCATCATCTATTTGTATACCGCTGAAGGTATCATTGAATACATCTCTTAATATCGAAGAAGCTCTGTTAAGCTCTCCTAATACTTTTGATGGATGATGAGCAGTTGGTAATTTTTTACACATTGCAGACCATCTGCCTAGCAGGTTCTGCAAATCTTTTTCTAATTCGGCTACGTTTTTGCCTTCGGCTACTGTACGAACAATAACACCAAATCCTTTAGGTTTGATCGATAGAACAAGTTTTTTTAGACGATCCTTTTCTTTTTTGTCTTCTATTTTTTGAGAAATAGAAACACGATCCGAAAAAGGAACTAGAACGATAAATCTTCCAGCCAATGAAAGCTCAGCACTTATTCTTGGGCCTTTGGTCGATATAGGTTCTTTAACTACTTGAACTAAGACAGATTGATTGGCACTTAAAATATCAGTAATGATGCCATCTTTGTCAATCTCTTTTTCAAACTGAAAGGTTTTTAGGGAGAAATCTTTTAATTTACCTGCGCTTACAAGTTTTATGAATTTCAGCTGAGAAGCTAGATTTGGACCTAAATCGTGATAATGTAAAAAGGCATCTTTTTCGAAACCTACATTTACAAAAGCAGCATTTAGTCCAGCAACTGGTTTTCTGATTTTGGCAATAAAAATATCACCAACCTGAAAGTTGCTTTTTTCTTCTTCTTTGTGTAATTCAATTAGTTTTCCATCTTTTAATAAGGCAAAATCTACTGCATCAGAACTAGATCTAATGATTAATTCTTTATTCACACTGTAAATTTTTATCCAGACTTTTAGTTTCAGGGTTTAAGTTTCAAGTTTCAAGTTTTACAACTCATAACTCAACACTCATAACTCATAACTGAATTGTAAGGATGGATTAAACAATATTTTTAACAGGTATTAACCCGGCTGGGAAACCTAAATTTCAATTTTTAAATCCCAAATTCCAATCGAAATCAGCTTTGAAGCCTTAATTTTTGGATTTTGGATTTTCTTTTTTGGAATTTTTGAAATTTCCCAAATTTCAATGAACGTTTAAAAAGAAAAAAGTAGTTTAAAACTACTTTTTCTTTTTGTGGCGGTTAGCTCTCGCTCTTTTTTTACGTTTGTGAGTCGCTACCTTATGTCTCTTTCTTTTTTTACCACTTGGCATATTGTGTCAGATTTATGTTAATTAATATTATTTTGCTTCGTTGTTTGTTTTAACCCCTTCTACAAAAACTTTTGCAGGTTTAAACGCAGGAATATTGTGTGCTGGAATTTTAATAGTAGTGTTTTTAGAAATGTTTCTTCCAGTTTTTTCAGCTCTAGTTTTAACGATAAAACTACCGAAACCTCTTAAGTATACATTGTCTCCAGTTTCTAAAGAAGTCTTAACTTCTTCCATAAAAGTTTCTACTGTTGCTTGAACATCTCCTTTTTCAAGACCTAGTTTCTCTGAAATCTTCGCTACGATATCTGCTTTCGTCATTTTCTTTCCTATTTTATTTTATAAATGGTGTACTATTTTTTTGAGTTTGCAAATATAGGAATTAAAAAAATAATTAATCAAGCTAATTCGTTAAATTTTAATTACATAAACATTTACTTTTGCAATCTAAGTATTTTGCAATGGAATTTTCTAACATATTGATAAAATGGTATTTACAGAACAAGCGTGATTTACCGTGGCGAAAAACGGTCGATCCGTATCAAATTTGGCTCTCAGAAATTATGCTTCAGCAGACCAGAGTTGTGCAAGGAATGCCTTACTTTTTCTCATTTATCAAGGAATTTCCTACCGTAAAAGATTTAGCAAATGCGCCAGAAGAGAAAATTTTGAAACTTTGGCAAGGCTTAGGATATTATTCTCGTGCTCGAAATCTTCATAAAACGGCTCAATATATAAGTAATGATTTAAGTGGAGTTTTTCCAGATTCTTATAAAGAGCTTCTAAAACTTAAAGGAGTAGGCGAGTACACTGCAGCTGCGATAGCTTCTTTTTCTTATAACGAACCAGTTCCTGTTGTAGACGGAAATGTGTTTCGGGTATTGTCTCGTTATTTTGATATTGAATCGGATATTGCGCTTCCTGCAACTAAAAAAGAATTTACAGCTTTGGCGCAAGAATTAATGCCAAAAGAAACCCGAGGCGAAGCCGAACTGAGCGAAGCTAATCCTGCTATCTTCAATCAAGCGATAATGGAATTTGGAGCATTGCAGTGTGTTCCTAAAAGTCCCGATTGTTCTGTTTGTGTTTTTAACGAAAGCTGCGCTGCATTACAAAAAGGAAAAGTAAATATGCTCCCTGTTAAATCTAAAAAGCTTAAAGTAACCAATCGTTATTTCAATTATTTGATTTTAGAAGATGTTTTAGGAAATACATTAATTCAGAAAAGAACTCAAAAAGGAATCTGGCATAATTTATATGAGTTTCCGTTGTTGGAAACAGAATCAATTGTTGGTTTTAATGAAGTTTCCAAAAAAGCAAAAGAAGAAATTTTTTCAGAATATACTATTATAAGTATGGAAGATTGCAGTAAATCGACTATTGTACATAAGCTTTCGCACCAGCATCTGCACATTCAATTCTGGAAAATTAAAGTACAGGAGAAAATCGAAAACGGAATAGATTCACAAAAAATAAAAACTTTTCCTTTTCCTATTGTGATATATAATTTTATAGAAAAGCAAGAAATAAATTGCTAAAAAAATGTATCTTTGGGAGAAATACTACCAAAAACTATGAACGGAACATTAAATAAAGTGATGCTTATTGGCCATTTAGGCGATGATGTAAAGATGCATTATTTTGATGGAGGAAACTGCATCGGACGTTTTCAGCTGGCTACCAATGAGGTGTATATCAATAAAACGACCAATGAAAAGATTACTTCTACAGAATGGCATAATTTGGTTGTGCGCAATAAAGCCGCAGAGATTTGCGAAAAATATCTTTCTAAGGGAGATAAAATTTATGTTGAGGGAAGGATAAAATCTCGTCAGTGGCAGACAGAAGATGGAACTACAAAATATACTACAGAAATTCAGGTTACAGAGTTTACTTTTCTGACTACCAAAAAAGAAACTGCATATACAAAGCAAAACCAGGATGCGGAGTCGCCAAAAAATAGTAACTTTGATGCTCCTGAAGGGCTTCCGATTAATGATCTGCCCTTCTAAGTGATGTTTAACTAATTTTATGCAATTTGGACCCAGAGCCCAGTTTACTTTTTTCTAGCAATCTTGACGCCAATTTAATTATTGGTTTCGTCGGAATATTTATTTTGTTATTTCTTTCAGCAATCGTTTCTGGTGCTGAAGTTGCCCTTTTTTCTTTATCACAGCAAGATATCGACAATTCTTTAAACGATAATCCTGCAAAAGGGAAAATCATTTCAAATTTATTAGAAAAGCCCAAAAAGCTTTTAGCAACTTTATTGGTTGCGAATAACTTCTTTAATATTGGTGTAGTAATTCTATTTGCTTATCTAGGACAGAATATTTTTGCTAATATAGGCTCGCCAGCATTTAAATTTACGCTCGAAGTAATTCTGGTTACTTTCCTTATTTTACTGTTTGGGGAAGTGCTTCCTAAGGTTTATGCAAGCCGAAATAGTGTTCGTTTTGCCAAACGCGTCGCTTATCCATTGGCATTTTTAGATAAAGTGCTTACACCGATCAGTTTGCCAATGCGTGCCGTAACGATATATTTTCAAAACAAATTAGGTAAGCAAAAAAGTAATTTTTCTGTCAACCAACTTTCTCAGGCATTGGAACTTACAGATTCTGAAGGAACTTCAACAGAAGAACAAAAGATCCTTGAAGGAATTGTTTCTTTCGGAAATACCGATACAAAGCAGGTTATGAGTCCGAGAATTGATATTTTTGCATTGGAAATATCAGAAACATTCGCAGAAATTTATCCTAAGATAATAGAAACAGGATTCTCTAGAATTCCAGTTTACCGAGACAATATTGATCAGATTGAAGGCGTACTTTTCGTAAAAGACTTGCTACCTCATATTGATAAAGAAGAATTTGATTGGACTTCTTTGATAAGAGAAGCGTTCTTTGTTCCTGAGAATAAAAAACTGGATAATCTATTGAAGGATTTTCAGAGCCTAAAAAGCCACTTAGCAATCGTAGTTGATGAATATGGCGGGACTTCTGGATTGGTTTCTTTAGAAGACGTTATTGAAGAAATTGTGGGTGATATTAGTGATGAATTTGATGATGAAAACCTGAATTTCTCACAAATAGATGAAAATAATTTTCTTTTTGAAGGAAAAATAAACCTCAAAGATTTCTACAGAATTGTAGATGTTGACGAAGATGTTTTTGAAGCCCACAAAGGAGAAGCCGAAACATTGGCTGGATTTATTTTGGAGATTTTAGGCAATTTCCCTAAAAAAGATCAAAAAGTGCCTTTTGAAAACTGTATTTTCACTGTAGAAACAGTAGACAAAAAGCGTGTAAAACAAATAAAAGTAACTATAAATTAAAATGCTTAATAAAATACTTTCAATAACAGCAATTTTGCTTGCGCTAACGGTTATAAGCTGTAAAAATGATGTTCTGCCAAAACCAGCTAGTTTCCTGCGATTAGATTATCCAGAAGCAAAATATGTGAATTTTGAAAACACTTGCCCGTTCACTTTTCAAATGAATGAAGATGCCATTATAAAAGGCGAAAAAGAATGTGGTTTTGCGATCACGTATCCAAAGATGAAAGCGACGATTTATTTGACGTACAAGCCAGTAAATGGCAATATTGATAAATTACTGCGCGACGCTCAAAAGCTGACTTATGAGCACGTTATTAAAGCCGATGATATTCTGGAACAGCCATATCTAAATCCGCAGAAAAAGGTTTACGGAATGTTTTACCAAGTTGACGGAAACGCAGCGACAAATTCTCAGTTTTACGTTACCGACAGCACAAAGCACTTTTTAATTGGTTCGATGTATTTTTACGCAAAACCAAACTTTGATTCGATTATGCCTGCGGCTAGTTATGTTAAAAACGATATGCAGCGTTTGATGGAAACGTTGAGATGGAAATAAAAATTAAAAGGATCCAATTTGGATCCTTTTTTATTGCAATTATTTTTTCATTCTTTATTAGGGGCTCATTCCGTAGGAATGTTTCGTTGGTAGAAAAAAAAATGTAATCAGATATTTACGTTCCGTAGGAACGTTTGATATGCAGAATTGTCAAAAAAAATGTCAAAACCAGACGTTCCTACGGAACGTAAAAACCCATGATAATATAATTTTCTACCAACGAGACATTCCTATGGAATGATTTTTACAAAAAAAAGCACTCAAATTTGAGTGCCTTTTGAATTTATTAATTTCGAATTTAAGACTTAAAATTCGAAACTTTATATGTCTTTCCATCTCCAGTTTCTTGAACCACTTTTGTTAAAGACTCTGGGTTTTGGATTGTTTTATCAAAACTTACTGTCGCCGTTTTTTTGTCAAAATCAACAGTTGCTTTTTCAACTCCGTCAAGGTTTGCTAACTCTTCTTCGATAGTTTTTGCGCAACCAACTGCACATGTCATTCCGTCAATTGTAAAACTTGCTGTCTGAAGATTTTCAGCTGCGATTGGTTTGTGTTCTTTTGGAGCGCTTTTTTCTGCATTCACAACTTCAAGACTTTTGTCTTCTGCTTTTTTGCATCCAACAAATACTAAACCAGCGACTGCTGCAGCGATTAAGATTTTTGAAATTTTCATTATATATTAAATTTTAGATTGCTAATTACTTGTTTGCAAAATTAATAAAAAGAGAGAGGTCAGTTCGTAAAATAATTACAAATTTGCAGTAAAATACAATTTATGGAAACAAAACAGTTAAAGTGGATTTACTTAACTATTCTTTCTCTTATCTGGGGAAGCTCTTTTATTCTAATAAAAAAAGGATTGATTGGTTTAAGCGCTGTTCAAGTAGGATCGTTCCGAATTATTTTTGCCGCTTTGTTTTTACTAATTGTAGGTTTTAATAGTCTAAAAAAGATTTCCCGACGCCAATGGAAATTTGTTGCCATAACTTCGCTTTTTGGAACTTTTATGCCAGCGTATCTTTTTGCCATTGCAGAAACTCAGGTTAATAGCTCGATTGTGGCGATTTTAAATTCGCTAACACCTTTAAATACTCTAGTTTTAGGAATTATAGCATTTGGAATTCAGTTTCAGAAACGACAAGTTCTTGGAGTGTTTGTTGGGCTTTTGGGCTGTCTGCTTTTGGTTTTAAGCGGAGATTCTTCGAGCGGAACTCAAAATTATTTCTATGTCTTATTGGTGGTTATAGCAACGTTGAGTTATGCGATTAACGTAAATCTGATTAAAAAATATCTACACGATTTAAATTCTGTAAGCATAACAACAGGAAATTTTGCGGTTTTGCTTTTACCAGCATTAATTATTTTGAGTACAACCGATATTAGCCAAAAAGTACATTTTGCAGAAACACAGCATTCCATACTTTTTGTAGCAATTTTAGGTGTTTTAGGAACTGGAATAGCCAACATTCTTTTCTTTAAACTGATTCAGATGTCATCGCCAGTTTTTGCAACATCAGTAACGTATTTGATTCCAATTGTAGCATTTTTCTGGGGATTATTAGATAACGAATTCCTGACGCCAATTCAATCTGTAGGAGCTTTTATTATTTTGATTGGGGTTTATTTGTCAGCGAAAAAATAGTTTTTTTGAGTTATGAGTTATGAAAGGACTTCGACTTCGCTCAACCTGACAAAACTTAATCAATAAAAAAAGCTTTGTCAAAGTTCAAACTTTGACAAAGCTCTCAAGAATTTTATTTTTAAAGACTCAGACAAAACCTTTGTTCCTTTGAGCCTTTGTAACTTTGAACCTTTCTATAAAAAATCTTTCTCAGAAACGCCTTCGTTAATCTTAATATCAGACATTTTAATATCCAATTCAAAACCAACATTTTGAACTAGGTTGAAAGGAACTTTAACACCTTTTACCTCTTTATAATCGTTGAAATTAGTGATTTGCTCAACTGATTTTCCACCTTGTTCGCGAACTTTAGATTCGGCAGTTTTTAAGCCTGATTTGACGTCGTAATAATACTTTGTTTTACCGTCTTTAATGACATAAGCATCACTTCCGTTAATTGGTTCGATGCCTTCCACTTTAAGATCAGTTCTTTTTACAAGCTGCAGTTCTTCAAAAGGAGCGGCATTGGCTTTCATTTCGACTAAATCTTCACCTTCAAGATTTTTTCTTTGGCCTTGCTGTTCAACGTAAGCGCCTTTTTCATTAACTACTTGCTTCATTAAATTCATCGTTCCCATAGAAAGCGAAACCATCATTTTTCCTTTTGAATCTAATTTAGAAGTAAAAGTTAATGGAGTAGGAGCTTGCGGAATTGTTGTCGAGCCGTTCATGTATAATGTTTTCACGGCTGTAACTGCTTTTTCTCCTCCAATTGCATTGATATAGTTTTCGAAAACTGTTTTTGCTGTAATATCTTTTGGGGCTTCTTTTTTAGTTGAAGGCTTTTCAACTGGATTTCCATATTTGTCGAAATATGAAATCGGAATTTGAAGTTTTTCTAAACCAGGAATAACATCTGTACCTTTTCCAACAATAACAATTCGCATGTTATCTAGTAAAAAGTATTTGTTGGCAACGCGATAAATATCGTCAGCAGTAACGTTATTGATGGTTTGAATGTATTTTTCGTAGAAGTCTGCAGGAAGTTTTTCTGTTTCAATGTTTAAAGCATAACGCGCTACAGCCTGTGGTTTTTCAACTTGCATTACAAATCTTCCAATATAACCTGCTTTTACATTTCTTAAAACCTCTGGATCAACTCTCTCTGTTCTGATTCGTTTAATTTCTTTCACAAACTGAACAACAGCACTATCTGTAACCGTATTTCTAACTGCCGAAGATGCTTTAAACTTCGTTACATATTTTCCACTTCCAATACTCGAATTTGCACCGTATGTCCAAGCGTGCTGCTCACGAAGGTTCATATTCAAATAGCTGTTGAAATCGCCACCAAGAATTTGATTGGCAATAACCGCTGGGAAAAAATCTGGATCGCTCATTTTTAAATTTAAAGTATTTACCAATGAAATCTCAGATTGAACTGCATTTGGAACGTCAACAAAATCTATTTGTAAGTTCGAAACATTTACAGGGTTTGGATAAGTGCTTTTTGGCGCCGCTTGTTTTTTCCATCCGCTGAATAATTTCTCAACGGCTGTTTTTACATCTTTAAATTTGACATCACCAATAACAACTAAATAAGCGTTTTCAGGAACAAAATAAGTGCTGTAATTATTTTGAACGTCTGCAAGCGTTACGTTTTTTACAGTCTCTTCAGAAAGATATTCGCCATTAGGATGGTTTTTTCCGAAAGCCAAAACATCAACTACTCTGTTTGAAATGGCCGGAACACTTTTTTCGTCAGCTTTTAAGCCTTCCAAAAGTTTTGCTTTCTCTTTGTCAAATTCGGTCTGAGTAAAATTTGGCTGCAAAGCACCTTCAGCCAAAAGCTCTAAAACACGTGCTGAATATTTCGACAATGTACTTGCATAAGCGCCTTGCGAAGTAAAGTTGATACTAGCGCCGTAGAAATCAATTTCTTCATTAAAAGCTTCTTTAGTTGTTTTTTTTGTTCCGTTTCCAATTAAACTGCTGGTCAATTCGTCAACACCTTTTTTATTGCCTTCAGTAAATGGAGCATTGTCTAAAGTAAGTGTATAGCTCACTCTAGGCAATTTGTGGTTTTCAACAACCAAAACTTTCATTCCGTTCGATAAAACAAAGGTCTGAGGTTTTTTAATGTTGACTACTGGGGCATTTCCTGGTTTGGGTTGTGGACGATCTTGTGCTTGCATAATTCCAGTTAGGAAAAAAAGGATTAAAAAAGGATATATTTTTTTCATGATTCGATATTCTTAGTTTTGAGATTTGGCTGTCGGAATATAATCTAAAATCAAACGCTGATTCGGGTTTAAATACTTTTTGGCAACTTCTCTGATTTCTTCTCTTGTAATAGAATGATAGATATCAATTTCAGTATTGATTAAGTTAACATCGCCATAAAGTAAATAATACGAAGCAAGATTTTCTGCAATTCCTTCTACGCTTGCATTGGCATTTACATAATTGTTATCGAATTTGTTTTGTAGTTTTTCATAGTCTTTTTCAGAAATAAGATCGGTTTGTATTTTTACAATTTCCTCATCCATTTCCTTTAAAATGTCGTCAATGGTGTATGGAGCCATTGGTAGGCCATAAAGAATGTACGTTCCATAATCTTCCTGGCTAAAACCTACTGCGCCAATTTGTAACGCCATTTTTTTGTCGTCAACTATTTTTTTGTAAAGTTTAGAACTTTTGCCGTCACTTAAATAAGAAGAAATTAAATCTAAAACTCTAGCATCTCTTGTTTTCATTGAAGGCGTTCTGTATGAAGCAACAATCATCGGAATTTGAATGTTTGGATCTTCATAGGTTGCTTTAATGGTTTTGGTAATAGGTTCTTCTGTAAAAGTTTGTTTTTTAACTTCTTCGCCTCTTGGAATTGGTCCAAAATATTTCTGAACCCATTCTTTTGTTTTTGTTTTTTCGAAATCTCCTGCAATAACCAAAACGGCATTGTTTGGTGTATAGAATTTTTTATTGAAGGCTTGAAACTCTTCCAGTGTCGCGGCATCCAAATCTTTCATAGAGCCAATGGTTGTCCATCTGTAAGGATGATTTTTGAACATGTTTTTTTTAACCTCCGCAAGGATGTTTCCATACGGCTGATTATCGTAACGCATTCTTTTTTCTTCTTTTACGACTTCGTTTTGCGTGTCAACTCCCACCTTATTAATAATAGGATGCATTAATCTCTCAGATTCCATCCATAAACCAAGTTCTAGGCTATTAGAAGGAAAAACTTCATAATAATAGGTTCTGTCGTCAGAAGTATTGGCATTGTTTACTCCACCATTTGCGGTAACGATTTTCATCCATTCTCCGCGTTTTATATTTTGAGTTCCTTCAAATAATAAATGCTCAAAAAAGTGTGCAAATCCCGTTCGGTCAGGGCGCTCGTCTTTTGATCCAACATGATACATTACCGAAGTTATGACAACTGGAGCAGAAGGATCGTTGTGTAAAATGACATGCAATCCATTGTCTAAATCGTATTCTTCAAAAGCTACTTTTTGGGCATGAGCCACTCCGCCAAGCATTAATGCAGCACTTAACATCATTATTGATTTTTTCATAAAGATTAATAATTTTAAAATATCAACAATAGTAGGTAGACAAGAGTTGATTTTGGTTACACCAAAAATAGTTTTTTTTAATTATGTATTACAGATTTGTTTTCAAATAAATGCTATTTTAACAATCTTTTACTTTAAATTAATTTTGTTTTGTGTGTGGAACTGCTTGAAAAACAAGGTTTTTTTGAGTGAAAATATTTTTGCTTTTATGGGTTGCATAGTAAATTATTAGTTGTATATTTGCAACCTTAAAATTCAATAAATCAATTTGATATGTATGCAATCGTAGAGATAGCAGGGCAACAATTTAAAGTAAGCAAAGACTTAAAGGTTTATGTTCACCGTTTAGCTAATGAAGAAGGTTCAAAAGTTTCTTTTGACAAAGTTCTTTTATTAGATGACAATGGAAATGTAACTTTAGGCGCCCCAGCTATAGAAGGTGCTTCAGTAGAAGCTAAAGTGTTACAACACTTAAAAGGAGATAAAGTTATCGTTTTCAAAAAGAAAAGAAGAAAAGGATACAAAAAAAGAAATGGTCACAGACAATATCTTACTCAAATTGTAATTGAAGGTATTACTGCAGCAGGAGGAACTAAAAAAGCAGCAGCTAAAAAAGCAGTTGTAGCAGAAGAAGCAGCTACTGAAGAAGTAGAAGCTCCAAAAGCAAAAAAAGCAGCTCCAAAAGCAAAAAAAGAGACTACTAAAGAATAATAACAATATTTAAACTCATACGTCATGGCTCACAAGAAAGGTGTCGGTAGTTCGAAGAATGGTAGAGAATCAGAATCAAAACGTCTAGGCGTTAAGATTTATGGTGGTCAAGCTGCTATTGCTGGGAACATCATCGTTAGACAAAGAGGTTCAAAACATAATCCAGGTGAAAACGTTTACATTAGTAAAGATCACACTCTTCACGCAAGAGTTGCTGGAGTTGTTAAGTTCCAAAAGAAAAGAGATAACAAATCTTATGTATCTATTATCCCATTCGAGGCATAATAATCATAGATTACTTTTTATAAAAAACCCGTTCTGAAAAGATCGGGTTTTTTATTTTTATGATTGTAGAAAGACTTTTAAATTTATATTTGCTTTCTCTTTAAAATAAAAAATTTTGAAAAAGATCTTATTATTGCTTTTATTGTCTTGTTTGAGTATTTGCGCAAAACCAGTTTCAGGAAATATTGTAAATCATTTAAGTTCATTGAATGAAAAACAGAGAAATGTTTTATACAAATATGAAGTTTTAAAAAGAAACGGAGAGAAGACAGAACAGTTTTGGCAGGAAAACAAAAATCAGTTTCCAGAAATTGATTCTGAAACAAGAGACGAACTAGCAAAAGAGATTTTTGAAAATTCTATTGTAGTTTATAAGCCTCAGAAGAATTCTGCAGTTCAAATTTGGATGCAGACACAATTGTTGACCAATTGGATGTTTTATTTATCGGCATTTATTGCTATTTGTGCTGTTATTGCGCTTTTTAAGAAGTATTGGAGTTTACTTATAGGGTTTCTTATTAAGCGTTTAGAGCCTCTGCTTAGATATTTGTTTTCGCCTCTATTGTTAACTTGTGAATTGCTAGCAGTTGGAATTGCCTGTATTTTTTACGGAACAGTTTTAGAAGATTTTGTTCTGCGAACTGTAATTATTCATTTGGGATTGTTTTTGTTGTGGAGTCAGTCGACAGCTTTGTTTACCAAGGAATATTGGGTTAAAAAGTACATTTTTGAGATCGAAAGCAATTTCTGGGGGAAAGCTCCATGGGAAACTATAAAAACGATTTGTTTGCCAGCAGTTTTGGTGACAGCTGCACTTTGGTATGTGTTGTGCAAAGTTCCTGCAGATGTTTTTTATAATTATGAAATTGTAGTTGCAGGAATAGCTTCTGTTTATGCGCTTCCTTTTTGGCGCACTTTAGAGAGATATATTTATCCGATTTTGTTTCCTTTCAAGAGTGAAGGCTATAGAGAAAGAAGTATTAATTCTCTTGGAGCATGTACAGTTGTAGCTGTTTTGGTAACTGCTACTTTGGTTTTACAATGGAATCCTGCTTTTTATAATGTTATTGCGGCTTTTATAAGTTTGGAGATTTTTGCATTTTTAATTTTATCCTTAAAAGCAAATCATAAATATAATTTAGGCAATTATTATTACTTGCAATTTGTAACTCTTCTTTTTCTTATTCTAGTGTTTTCGTATGGCGGTCAAACGAGTTCAAACGAAATAATTTGGTTTTCGATAGTGGGCGCATGTTTGTTTGTGATTTTAAAATATTTGGAAATTTTCTCTTTCTTCTCGAGTTGGAAAAGAGGAAAAGCCTGGGCATGGAAGCTTCTAGGGCTTGCTGCTTTACTATGGCTTTTAGGAAAAGGGATTTTGTATGTTTCGAAGCAGATATTTATAGTTTAATTTTCTGGAAAAGAAAAACCTTTGTCAAAGTTCAAGACTTTGACAAAGGTTGATATGTAGACATTCAGTTTGGAATTTGGAATTTTTTAATTTAGAATTTTAATCTTCAGTATCCTTGGTTTCTTCCAAATCTTCCGTTTTCTTACCGACTTTTACTTTTGGATTATCCTGAGTTCCAGTAACAGTTAATGGGATTCCGAAAATACCAAAAGGAGGTAATCCTAAACGCATTTTTAAGTTCAGTTTTCCGTCTAAGCTTGTTGTTCCTTCAATTCTTGGTCTAAATCCAGCAAACTTAAATTTAAAGCGATCTACAGTTATAATATTATTTTTAACCGTTGTTTTGATATCTACTTTAGAAAGATCTGGATTTTTCATAGATTCAGAGTTGGTCTGTTTGCTCACAGCATTAAACATTTTCAAACCTCTTACTTTGACATCTTTTACAGAAAGCGTTCCGCCTCCCACAAGCGAAGGATAAACAGGATCCATGTTTGCATTTAAGCGTCCTTTTAATTGGTAATCTAAAGAAACAATTCCTTGTGCTTTCTCTGCGGCGCTTGCCATTTTTCTGAAAACTTCAATCTCGTTATACGCTCGTTTTATATCAAAATCGGTTGCTTTGATGGCGTAATCAAAATTAGCTTTTTTGGTTGTAACTGCTTGATAATTTGCGTTCATGCTAACCTTGCATCCAATTAGATCAAAACCTGTATTTTGCATGGTTAATTTGCCTTTGTTCATGCTTAAGTTTCCAACAGCGTTTTGAAGATTTAATTTGTCAAAATTTACTTTTTGAGCATTAGCAGTAAAGTTTAAATTCAGATTGGTAGGAATAACAATTACACCAGTTTGTGTGTTTTCTGTTTTTGTCTCTGTTTTTGGCTTAGTAGTTTCTGTTACAGAAGTTCCTGGGGCGGTTTCCGACATAAATTCGTCAACATTGATGTATCGCGAAGTAACTTTAAAAGAGCCTCTTAAAACACCTGTATTGGTCATTACATAATTGAAAACGTTCTGTAGATAACCATTCATTTTAAAATCAGACTGTCCGTATGCAGCTAAGAAGTTATTGAAAGACATTTTGTCCTGATTGATTTTGAAAATACCTTCTTTGATGATGAATTTCTTTGGAAGATATTCAGAAGTAATTCCAATGTTTCTTAATTCAAGAGTTCCCTTATTATTCAATTTGCTGTAATTTCCTTTTTCGGCATCGCTTTGTTTTCCTTTTAAAGATACGTCGGCTTTTACAAAACCATCAAGATCAAGACCTTTTTGCGAGAAAACTCTATAAATTCTGCTAATATCCAATTCGCCTTTTGCTTTCACATCATAGCTCAAATCGTCAAAATTGCTTAAATCGGCTTGTACAAAAACAGGTTTTCCCTCAAAGGTAAATTGCGTTGGCTGTAAATTTACTTTCAGGTCGGAAAATGTTCCTTTCTGGTTTTCGATTTTCGATTTAATCGTAATATCAGTAATTGGATTTGGATAATATGGAGTTTTTAAATATCCATTATCCAAATTAATAGTTCCATTCGTAACAGGAAAACGCTTGTTTTTTTGATCAAAAATTCCGTTTGCTTTTACATCCCCCGCTAGAGTTCCTTTTAATTCAATATCTGGAATTCCAAGCGCTTTCATTAATTTTTCAAGATCAATTTTGGCTTTAAAGTCAGCATTAATATCTGGAGTGTTTACTCCTTTAACCAAAAACTTCGATTTTAAATAATCCTGATTAATGTTTAAAGATAGGTTTTTAGCATCAACAATTACCAAATCTGGATTTAGGGAAGGAACGGTTGTTTTGATTTCTAAATTTAAATTTGAAACTGGAAATGCGCTTTTGTTATAATTGACAAAACCGTCAGTCACTTTTACATCCAAATCTAGATCAGGTGCTATATTTTCAGAAGTAATATACTTTCCTTTTAGAGTCAGAAGCAGATTTGTGTTTCCTTTTAAATCTGTTTTAGAAAGCCATGTAATATATTTTGGAGGTAAGGCTGTAAAGACATCATAAAGCTTGCTGTTATTAGATTTAATAACAAAATCCATATTATAACCGTCCTTCAAAAAATCAAATTTCCCTTTAAAATCGACTAATAGTTGATTGATTTTAAGATTGTTTTGTTGGAAAAAGAAAGAAAGTGAGTTGATATTTACTTTTGTGATCAAATCTGCATCAACTTTTTTGTTCATTAAATAAGGTTCATCTTCATAAACAATATTTAGCTTTTCGATGTTTGCTTTAGAATATAAATCAAAGACAGCTTTGTTTAAATCTCCTTTTCCTAAATAATTAAAACCGAATGCGTCAAAATGAACTTTAGTCGATTTATCATCATAAACGATTTTACTGTTTAAAATTTCGATTCGTTCCAATTTAAGCGCCGTGTCGCTGCTGTCTTTATCTTTAGAAGCTTGTTCTTGTGATTTATAAATGTTGTAATTCGCTTCTCCTTCCGGATTTACTTTTACGTTTATAAAAGAATCTGATAAATAAATCTGATCAATTTTTACTGATTTACTGAAAATCAAACTCGCCACATTTATTCCAAAAGAAACCTCTTTTGCAGTGATGAATTTTTCGTTTGTATATGGAGCCGAACCATTCAGGCTTAAATTGTCTAATGTCAAAGTAAGTGAAGGAAAATGATGGAAAAACGACACCGAAACATCAGAATAATTCAATTCTGCGCTTAATCTTTCGTTGGCAGTTTTCTTTATTTGCTCTTTAATCTGATCCTCAAAGACAATAGGCATTAAAAATAATAGTCCTATAATGACCGCGAAAGTTATTCCGGTATACTTCGCAATTTTAAAAACGATTGATCTCGATTTACTTTTTTGCATAGCGAATTTTGGTTTTTTAAATAAAAAAAATAGAGTTGAAAAAAGAGCGTAATTTATCCGTGAACGGTTTCTTGTTTGCCATAATTGGTAATAATAGAACCTTCATATTCAATCCATTCCTTCCAGCGTTTATCAATATCAATATTGTCTTGATATTTTCTGGCAAATCCTAAAAAAGTAGTGTAATGTCCAGCTTCAGAAATCATAAGATCTCGGTAGAATTTAGCTAATTTTTCGTCTTTAATGTTTTCAGAAAGCACTTTAAAACGTTCACAGCTTCTAGCTTCAATCATCGCCGAAAACAGTAATCGGTCGCAAAGCGCATCTCTTCGGCTTCCATCTTTTTTCATAAACTTAAAAAGTTCATTTACGTAATGATCTTTTCGCTCGCGTCCTAATGTTAGTCCGCGCTCCTTTATAATGTTATGGACCATCTGAAAATGTTCCAATTCTTCTCTAGCAATTTCAAGCATTTCGGTTACCAATTCTTCAATTTCAGAATTGTAAGTAACAATGCTAATGGCGTTTGAGGCAGCTTTTTGTTCGCACCAAGCGTGATCCGTTAAAATTTCTTCGATATTAGACTCCACGATATTTACCCAGCGAGGGTCTGTAGCTAATTTTAATCCCAACATAATTTCCGAGCATTTAGATTTTGCAAAATTAGTGTTTTTTTACGACCGAATTTCAGGAAATTGGGTGCAAATCCGCGGAAAAAAGCATTATTTTGTAATGTGAAACAAAGTTTATGAATCAAATAAAAAAACTTTTAATTGTTGGGTTTGTTTGGCCCGAGCCAAAGTCTTCTGCTGCAGGCGGAAGAATGATGCAATTGATTTCTATTTTTAAAGAAAATGGGTTTGAAATTACATTTGCAAGCGCGGCTCAAGACAGCGATTTTATGGTTGATTTATCTGAATTTGGAGTAATAAAAAAAAGTATCGAATTGAACTCTTCAAGTTTTGATGGCTTTATAAAAGAATTAAATCCAGAGGTAGTCTTATTTGATCGATTTATGATCGAAGAACAATTTGGGTGGAGAGTGATTGAAAACTGTCCAAAAGCAATTCGAATTTTAGATACGGAAGATTTGCATTGTTTGCGAACAGCGAGACAAAAAGCTTTTAAAGAAAACAGAACTTTTGAGTTTTCTGATTTATTGTCTGAGGAAGTGGCAAAAAGAGAAATTGCCAGTATTTTGCGTTGCGACGTTTCTCTGATTATTTCTGAATTTGAAATGGATATTCTAAAAAATGTTTTCAAAATCAATGAAACTTTACTCTTTTATCTTCCTTTTTTAGTGGATAAAATGAAAGAAGAAGATTTGCTAGAATTGCCTTCTTTTGAAAGCCGAAATGATTTTGTTTTCATAGGAAATTTTCTCCATGAACCTAATTGGAATACCGTTCAATATTTGAAAGAAGCAATTTGGCCTTCTATAAAAAAAGATTTTCCAGATGCAGTTTTGAAGGTTTATGGAGCTTATCCGTCACAAAAAGTGTTGCAGTTGCATCAGCCTAAAAACGGTTTTTATATTATGGGAAGGGCAGAAGATGCCCATGAAATAGTAAAAAATGCAAAAGTGGTTTTAGCGCCGATTCGTTTTGGAGCAGGGTTAAAAGGAAAATTATTAGAAGCTATGCAATGCGGAACGCCAAGCGCAACCACAACAATTGGTTCTGAAGCTATGCATGCAAACTTGCCTTGGAATGGTTTTATTAAAGATAATCCGGAGGAGTTTTCGGAAAAAGCAATTGCATTATATCAAGATGAAAATCTTTGGAAGCAAGCTCAGAAAAACGGAATTGAAATCATTAACAAATGCTATCAAAAAAGCAATTATTCTGCTCAATTGATTTCAGTAGTAAATTCACTTTTAATAGATTCTGAAAGTCATCGTCTACATAATTTTATGGGAAATCTGTTGCAACATCACGCTTTTAAAAGTACGATGTACATGTCAAAATGGATTGAAGCAAAAAATAAGTAATCAGTGACAGTTTACAGTAATCAGCGGACTGCGACTGAAAACTGCGACTGCAAACTTTAAGTGTCCATTTTTCCAAAACCAACAGTTTCGCGATACATTTGAGGTGAAACATCGGCATTTGTTTTAAAGAAACGACTGAAATAATGTTCATCATCATAACCCAATTCGTAAGCGATTTCTTTTACCGTTTTATTGGTTAAATAAAGTTCTCTTTTGGCTTCAATAATAATTCTTTCCGAGATCAAATCGGTTAAGGTTTTGTTGAAATAATTCTTAGATAACTTCGCTAATGCTTTTGGAGAAATATTTAGTAAATCAGCATAATTTCCGGCCGAATGTTTGGTTTTAAAATTCAGTTCAATTGCATCTTTCAGGTTTTGAAGAATAGCAGGTTCTTTAGAATCAGGAACCGATTTCATTTCTTCCAATTGTTCTGTTTTTAATCTTGAAGCCGTAATTAAAAAGATTTTTAAATACGAAATCAATAACTCATACTGCGCCAATTCTGCATTCTGAATTTCAGCTTTCATTTGTTCAATTACCATTTTAAAAGTCTGTTCTGCTTGTTCTGTAACCTTAACGTAAGGTGGCTGATAAATGTTATTGAATAAAACGCCATTGCAGGAAACCTCTTTTTGATGCATATGAATGCAATAAAAATCAGGATGAAAATGAATTGCAATTCCTTCAATCGGTTCATTCACGCAAAGCATAAAAGGTTGATAAGGCGAAAAGGCGAGAAGTGAGTTTTCTTCAAAATGATGTTCTGCAAAGTCAGCTTTTACTTTGCCTTTTCCTTTAGTTACCCAAATTAACGAATAATAATTATTACGCTGTAAATGATCAAAATGACTGTTATCTTCAAAAGGAAGAATTTTAAAAGCCAAATTCCCATTCTGCGGATTGATTAAAGTAAAAACATTTTGAGAAGTCATGAGTTTTTGTTTTTGAAAGTATAAAGATAGCCATGAAATAAATCCGTGGCTATCTTTATAAATTGTTTTTTGTTATAGTGAATGTGTAAATCTTGATTAAACTGTTGGAAAATCAATTTCTGTGTTGGCTACGTTGTTAAAGTAGTTTGTTAAAACGTTTAAAGCTACGTGACCGATAGTTTCTGCAATTTCAGCATCAGAAACTCCTGCATTTTTGGCTTTATTTACATCTTCATCATTTACTAAACCACCTTTATTGATTAATGTTTTAGCCAATTGTAAAATCGCTTCTGTTTTCGCATCATCAGAATTTCCAGATCTTGCTGCTTTTAAAACTGCTGGATCTGCCTTCACTAATTTTTCTCCAATGTAAGTGTGGGCTGCTAAACAGTAATCACAAGAGTTGCTTTCTGAAACTGCTAATGCGATTAATTCTCCTGTTTTTGTGCTTAATTTTCCGTGGCTTAATGCGCCACTTAAATTCAAATATCCTTCAAGAACTGCTGGAGAATTTCCCATTGTTCTCATCATGTTTGGTACAACGCCTAATTTTGCCTGAACTGCGTTGAATAAATCTTTAGTTTTTCCTGTTACTTCTTCTGGGTTTAAAGCTGTTAATCGTGCCATTTTATTTAATTTTTAAAGTTGTTATTTGTTGTTGTCTTTTGACATTACAAAGTTGCGACGATTGCAGATTTTAAAACATGGAGAATGTACGCTATGTGATGGACAATTTTCCCTGCTGTTTTTTTAGGAGCTATTTCCCGCTATCCGTTCCAATCTTTTGTGTCTCGTTAAAGAAACGAGACACAAAAGGATTTCCACTTCTATCGGGGCTAGGGCTCTGGTTTTCATAAGATTGTTTTTCGTATAGTTTGTCATCCTGACGAAGGAAGGATCACACATGAACTCGACAAAGATTAAGGAATTGCTTTGCGGAATTTCTAGTGCGATTGCTCGTTCCTCGGAATGACAAACAAGACGTAAAAAAAAGAGTCTGTTCCTAAAGAATAGACTCTTTTCAAACTTATATTTTTGAAAAAATTATTTCAAAACACTTGCAGCATCCTGAATAGTGGTTGCATGATAACCAGATTTTGCTTTATCAAAAACTTTTTTAGCCCAAACTTTCCCTTCTGGAGTTTTAACCATTTCTTTATAAAGCATCATTATAGAACCAGTTCTACTGCTTCCAATTAAGAATTGCTCAATTGCAGGATCAGCAGCTTTGTATTGATGACGAATGGCCTGAACAAACCATTGGCGTTTAATAATGAAATTACCGCCTTTTGTAAAATTGAATTCTTTATCAATTGCTTCCATTTCTTTTGCTGTAATATCAGCTGGAAGATGATCTATAAAATGCTGTTTTTCGGCAGTAGTCGTGATTTTTTTGCTTAAACCTGCAACGCCAGTTTCTCTCCAGCTTTTTTGGATTGCGTCAATAGCATCAAAATCGGCAGAACTTACAGGAACGATGTTTGATGGGATTCCCGGTTTGTAAATCCAGTTATCTAATTGAATTTTATCTGCTAAAGCTTTGTCGCCTTTGATAAGATTTTCGTTTAAATATTTTACAAAATCTTCTGTTGTAATAGATTGAAAAGCATGAGAATCAAAATAATTCTTGATAAACGGATCAAATTTATCGCGACCCACTGCATTTTCAATCACTCTTAAAAAAGAATATCCTTTTACATAAGGAATCATGCTAATTCCATCGTCAGGATTTCTTCCTGTCAAACTAACTTTTAATCTTGTATCTGGATTTGTATTTCCATATTCAGCAACATTATCGACCAATTCTTTGTTAGTGATAACATTTTGCATGTCAAATTCTTTTTTACCAAAAATTGCTTCTCCAATTCTGTGTTCAACATAAGTAGTGAAACCTTCGTTTAACCAAATATCATCCCAAGTGGCATTTGTAACTAAGTTTCCGCTCCAGCTGTGTCCTAATTCGTGTGCTAACAAACTCGTAAGCGAACGATCTCCTGCAAGTACTCCTGGAGTTAAGAAAGTCAAGTTCGGATTTTCCATTCCGCCATAAGGGAAACTTGGTGGTAAAACCAAAACATCATAACGTCCCCATCTATATGGTCCGTATAATTTTTCTGCCGCATTTACCATTTTGCCAAGTTCAGCAAATTCGTAAGCAGCGCTTTTTAAAACAGATGGTTCTGCATAAACTCCAGTTCTGTTATCAATGGCCTGAAATTCTATATCTCCAACTGCAATTGCCATTAAATAAGAAGGAATTGCTTTGTCTTGCTTGAAAGTATAAACTCCAGTGTCGTTTTTCTTCTGTGGATTTACAGCACTCATAACTGCCAATAAATCTTTAGGAACTGTAACTTTTGCATTATAAGTAAAACGAATTCCTGGCGAATCCTGACATGGAATCCAAGTACGTGACCAAACGCTTTCTCCTTGAGAGAAAACAAAAGGTTTCTTTTTGTCTGCAGTTTGTTCTGGTTTAAGCCATTGTAAAGCAATGCCATCTTTAGTTGTGTTGTAATAAATGTTTACTTTAGTTGTGTTGGGCTCAATAGTAATATGAAGAGGTTTTCCGTGAAATTCAGTGGCTGCACCAAGTTCAAATTTTGTTTCTTTTTCATCGTCACCTAAAGTTACTTTGGTAATATTTAAAGTGTTTTCATCGAAGATAATTTTATTTCCTTTACTGATGTTGTCAATTGTCCAAGATGCTTTTCCTGAAATTGTCTGAGTGTCAAAGTCAACTTTGATGTCCAAATCAAGATGTTTTGCAGCAGCAAGTTCTGGTTTAGAATAACTGTGTTCATCAGCAACAGTTGTAGTTTTTTCTGTGCTTTCTTTTTTTTGGCAGGCTATTGCTGTCAGAAATAAAGCGGCAAGAATTAGTTTCTTCATTTTATGAGGTTTTGAATTTGAGGATGAAAATTAAACAAAAAATCCCGTTTTGAATAAACAAAACGGGATTTAATTATAAAATTAACAACGATTACGCCAACATTGTAACTGGGCTTTCGATGTATTGTTTTAATGTTTGTAAGAACTGAGCTCCAGTTGCTCCGTCAATTGTTCTGTGGTCACAAGCCAATGATAGCATCATTGTGTTTCCAACTACGATTTGACCGTTTTTAACTACTGGTTTCTCAACAATTGCACCTACAGAAAGGATAGCAGAGTTTGGCTGGTTGATAATTGAATTGAATTCAGTAATACCAAACATACCAAGGTTAGATACTGTAAAAGTACTTCCTTCCATTTCTTGTGGCCCAAGTTTTTTGTTTTTAGCTCTTCCAGCAAGGTCTCTTACTGAACCGCCAATTTGAGATAAACTCATAGCATCAGTAAATTTCAATACAGGAACAACTAATCCGTCTTCAACAGCTACAGCAACACCAATGTTTACGTGGTGGTTGATGATGATAGCATCTTCTTTCCACTGAGAGTTGATTTTTGGGTGTTTTTTCAATGCTAAAGCACAAGCTTTAATTACCATATCGTTGAAAGATACTTTTGTATCTGGAACGCTATTGATAGCAGCTCTAGCCTGCATTGCTTCGTCCATGCTTACTTCGATCACTAAGTTGTAGTGAGGAGCAGTGAATAAAGATTCAGAAAGACGTTTTGCAATGATTTTACGCATTTGAGAATTTTTGATCTCTTCTGTGTAAACTTCGCCAGCAGGAACGAATACTTTTGGTGCAGCAGGAGCAGATGCTTCTTGTTTAGCAGCAGGTGCTGAAGCAGCAGTTTGTGCTTGAGTAGATGGAGTAAAGTTCTCGATATCGCTTTTAACGATACGTCCGTTTTCTCCAGATCCTTTAACTTGATTTAATGAGATTCCTTTATCAGAGGCGATTTTCTTAGCTAATGGTGAAGCTAAAATTCTTCCTCCGTTTGAAGTTTCAGCAACAGCTTCTGTAGCTTGCGCAACAGCAGGAGCAGCTTTTGTTTCTTCAGCAGCAGGAGCACTTGCAGTTGCAGCGCCACCAGCAGTAAAGTTATCGGCAACTCCAGAAATGTCAGTTCCTGCAGGTCCGATGATAGCTAATAAACTATCAACAGGAGCAGTGCTTCCTTCTTGAATTCCGATGTATAATAATGTTCCAGCATTGAAAGACTCAAACTCCATAGTCGCTTTGTCTGTTTCAATTTCGGCTAAAATATCTCCTTCAGCTACAGTATCGCCAACTTTTTTCAACCAAGTTGCTACTGTACCTTCGGTCATTGTGTCACTTAAACGTGGCATAGTTACTACTATAACACCTTTTGGTAATTCAGCTGCAGCTTTTGCAGGAGCGGTAGTTTCAGTTTTTGCTTCGGCAGCAGGAGCATCCGCTTTTGGAGCTTCGGCAGCAGGAGCATCACCACCAGCTAAAAGAGCAGAAATATCTTCTCCTTCTTTACCAATGATTGCTAATAATGAATCAACAGGAGCAGTTTCTCCAGCTTGAATTCCGATATGTAAAAGAGTTCCTTCGTTAAAAGATTCGAACTCCATTGTTGCTTTGTCTGTTTCAATTTCAGCTAAGATGTCACCTTCGCTTACTTTGTCGCCTACTTTTTTAAGCCAAGTTGCTACCGTTCCTTCAGTCATAGTATCGCTCAAACGAGGCATTGTTACTTTAATCGCCATGATATTATAATTTATGAGGTGTAAATGGATAGTCTTCTTGTGCGTATACTACATCGTATAATTGTTGTAAGTCTGGGTATGGAGATTCTTCAGCGAATTTCGCACACTCTTCAACTAGGTCTTTAACTCTTTGGTCAATTACTTCAATTTCTTCTTCAGTAGCATATTTTTGATCCAAGATTACGTCTAAAACCTGAGTAATAGGGTCGATTTTTTTGTACTCTTCAACCTCTTCTTTAGAACGGTATAATTGTGCATCAGACATAGAGTGTCCTCTGTAACGGTAAGTTTTCATTTCAAGGAAAGTTGGTCCATCTCCGCGACGTGCTCTTTCGATAGCTTCGTGCATTGCTTCAGCAACTTTTACAGGGTTCATTCCGTCAACAGGTCCGCAAGGCATTTCATAACCTAAACCTAATTTCCAGATGTCAGTGTGGTTTGCAGTTCTTTCTACAGAAGTTCCCATTGCGTAACCGTTGTTTTCAACGATAAATACTACTGGAAGTTTCCATAACATAGCCATGTTGAAAGCTTCGTGAAGAGAACCTTGTCTAGCAGCTCCGTCACCAAAGTAAGTCATGGTAACACCGCCAGTATTAAAATATTTGTCTGCGAAAGCAATACCTGCCCCAACTGGGATTTGAGCACCTACAATTCCGTGACCACCGTAAAAACCGTGTTCTTTCGAGAAAATGTGCATAGAACCTCCCATACCTTTAGACGTTCCTGTTGCTTTTCCTAAAAGTTCTGCCATTACGTTTCTAGGATCAACTCCCATACCGATTGGTTGAACGTGGTTTCTGTAAGCAGTAATCATTTTATCTTTGGTCAAATCCATAGCGTGCAGTGCGCCAGCTAATACAGCTTCTTGACCATTATATAGGTGTAGAAAACCTCTAACTTTTTGTTGAATGTATAATGCTGCAAGTTTGTCTTCAAACTTTCTCCAAAGTAGCATGTCTTCATACCACTTTAAATATACCTCTTTTGTAACTTCTTTCATCTGAATTCTTTCTTTTGCTAAAGTTGTTTGTGTTATCGATTATTGTGCCTGTAACGCAAAATAGTTTCCTCCCACAAATTTGCGCCCGAAAGGTCGGGATGCAAAAATAAGACATTACATTTAAGAACTAAAATTAAAACGATACTTTTTGGCTTTTTTTTACAAGAACTTTTTGTCGAACATCAATGGGAGCAAATTTTTTAGGGATGATGATTTATAAACTTCGCCAATTTCTCCCATAAAATAGATTTCTATAGGTGTGTCTTGTTTTATCTCGTATTCTGCTATTGATTGTCGGCAAGAACCACAAGGCGGAATAGGAGCAGTGGTTTGATTGGTGTCTGAAGCTGCTGTAATTGCCATTTTTAAGATTTTGGCTTCTGGATATGCACTTCCCGCATAAAAAATAGCAGTTCGTTCAGCACAAAGTCCAGACGGATAGGCAGCATTTTCTTGGTTGGAACCTAAGATAATTTTTCCGTTGTCTAGAAGCAAAGCAGCGCCAACTTTAAACTTTGAATAAGGTGCGTAAGCTTTTTTTCTGATTTCGACAGCTTGATTCATTAAATTCTGAATTTCAACTGGAAGTTCATTTAAATTATCAAATATTGTAAATGAAGCGGTTATGTTGATTTCTTTCATTTGTATATAAGGGAAAAAAAATCCAAATTCCTAAAATGCCGGAATTTGGATTGAATTATTTTTATTTTAAACGTTCTTTTTAATAAGTTTCGTATTTGTCTCCAAAGTTAAACGTTAAAGAGAAACGCAGCGTATTTTCTAAAGGGTTTTTTATTTTAGAAGCTGAGAACAGGTACGAAACATCAATTTTCATAATGTTGTATTTAAATCCTGCTCCTAAAGAGAAAAACTGCTTTGCACCTTTTTCTGGACTTTCATGATAGTATCCTAAACGGAATGCAAAAGCATCTTGGTACATGTATTCTCCAGCGATGCTATAAGTTACTTCTTTCATTTCTTCTTTGAATCCGCCTGGCGCATCTCCAAAAGATTTAAATATTCCTTGAAACCAGCCAATATCATTGTAGTTTCTGTAGCCAATATCTGTTGCTTCTTGTTGAGAAATATCTTCAGGATCATCAAAGTCTCCGTCGCCATTTACATCTACTGGTGTTCCGATTCCTGGAGGAGTTGGAACTAAAAGTTTAGTAAGTTCGGCGCTTAAAGTGAATTTATTATAATCGTCAAAAATAAAATCAAACCCTCCTCCTAATCTTAAATTAGCAGGCAAGAAGTTTGAGCTTATATCGTCGTTATCATAACTAATTTTTGGTCCCATATTCTGAAAGTTCACACCCGCTCTCCATCTACCATTGAAATCTTGATAAGCAATTTCTTCTGATTGATAAAAAGCAGTTACATCTACTGCAAAAGATCTTGCAGATGTGGCATCAACTTCTTCTGAAGCGACTTTTAAGTTTGAGCTGATAAAACGACCAGCAACAGCCATAGAGAATTTTTCGCTCAATTTTAATGAGTAAGATCCGTCTAAGGCAAACTCATTTGGATTTACTTCTCGTACGGCTTCATTCGGGTCTCCTGTGTATCTTAGTTCAATTCCCCCAAAACCGAAATAACGAAAACTTCCTGCAAAAGCACTTTTTTCGTTGATTTTGTTGTAATACGTAATCTGTCCTAATGAAATATCATTGGCTAGATCTGTTAAATAAGGGGTGTAACTGATAGAAAGACCTTGCGCATCTTCAGAAAATGCATACTTAGCAGGGTTCCATTGTTGTGAGAAAACGTCAGCAGAAGTGGCTACCCCTTGATCTGCTAAACCAGCTGCTCTAGCATCAGCAGCGACTAATAAAAAAGGTACTCCAGTGACAATAGGCCTTGATTCCTGAGCCCTAGAATTGTAAATGCTAAAAATACAAATTAGTAAAAGTGATAGTTTTTTCATTTATGGGACTTGTGTTTTGGTGGTGCAAATATATATAATATTATAGGATGACAAGCTTTTCGTATTTTTCTGCTTTTTTATTTGTTAAATTAGATCTTACAGTTAGTTTGTAAATATACACTCCTTTTCCGATTCTGTCGCCAAAATCGTCTCTTCCGTCCCATGATATTTCTCTAGATAAAAAGCCTTCTGTCGTAACAGTTTGATTTTTTGTCCAGACTACTTTTCCTGTAATGGTCATTACTTGTACTTGTACATCTAATGGCTCATAAGGCCTGTTATGCGAAAACCAAAATTGTGTGTAAGTTGAAAAAGGATTTGGGTAATTAAGAACGTGTGATAGTGTCAGAGAATCGTCTCCTACAACTGTGAATTGAATTTCACTCGTCACGGGATTGTTGTAAACATCCCAAGCGGTAAAACTTATGGTGTGCAGTCCAGGAGCTAAATTTCGAAAAGGAAAACGTAGGTTTCCGTTGGTGTAATCGTCTAATTTTGTTTGGTAATAATCATTCAAAATATAAGGATTACTCACATCTCCATCTAAGATAGCGACAATGTCATGCCCGATTCCGCTTGCTGTGTTAATCCCATTTTCATCTTCCAGAAAGGCCAAAAAGAACGGCGATTCATTGGTAATTCCTCCCGATACAAAAGTTTCATCGTTCATATATAACTTCACTTTCGGACTTATATTGTCTTGAGGTGCATTTTCGTTAATTCCCCCAATTTTAATGCTGTTATTGTAGCCGGTTTGGTTTTCTAATGCCTCGGTTTTTTTCGAATAGAAGCTAATTCTGCCGTGGTCAACAGGAATTCGAATATCCCTAGGAACAACAAAACTGAATTCAAATTGTCCATTGGTAACCGATGCGTTTCCTCTAAAAATAGTTTCTCCCAAAGTTTTAAACTGCATTGGGGGGCTAAATCCATCATTGTTTAAGGTGGTATTTGTAATTAGTTTATCGAAAATGGCTGTAGCTAATTCTCCGTTATAATTGCTTAAAAGTGTATTATTTTCGTCTGTGATTTCTCCTGAAATTTTAATTTTTGATAATGATTTTAAATCAGGAATCGCTTGCGAAATCACAATATCATTTACTTTTGTTAAATTAATTCGTGGTTTTGCAATGGCAAGCATCAAAGCAGGATCGCCTATATAAAAAACAACATTGCTTGAAGAGCTCGGATTTTCATTTTTTGATATTCTTAAGGATTCTGCAATAGTGTTATATTGGTTTGAACCATAAGAAAGAAGATTTTTGCTAATTGTTTTATTGAACTCTTCAGCGTTTGTTTGTCCAATTTCACGAACTGTAGTTAGCATTGAAATTGCGCCTCCTTTTGGATTCCAATAAACATATTCTCCGGCTGTAGGTCTTGTTGGGTCATCAAAACGCGAAAACTCACAGGTAATGGTTATGAATAAAGGGTATTTATATTGATTGGTAAGGTTTTGCCCGTCTGATTTTTCCCAAATTCTTTCGCTTGCTAATCCGTCCTCACCACCGTGCCCTAAATAATTGAATATAAGAGCTCCTTTTTCGAAAGCATTGAAAAAATCGGTTCTTGCCTTCGGGTAACGTGATCCGCCTGCAGAAGCTTCTTGAGTATAAGCGTCTAGAAATATTTTATCAATATTAAAAAAAGGCTTTTCGGTCGCGATTTGATCTGCGAGAACATTTTGGTTTGCTTGTAGAGTCTGATCGCCTGGTCTGTCGGAGTCATCGCTAATTAAAACAACATTGTTTCTCCAATTTCCATAGGATTTTATATCATGATATTCCAGAACCTTGTTTACCATTTCCTGAGCTTGCGCGTTGTCTGAAACCAGCATTCGTCCTACGGCAATATCAATTCCGGCAAGAGATGGAATGACAACACCTTCGTTGGCATCCATTAATCCGTAAAAATCATCAGAGGCAAACGAAGCTTCACCGACAGTATTGCTTATTAAAGACTGATATATAGGTACAATGTTAGTATTGTTTGAAATTCGGTCTTTGTAATCATATGAAGCATCTCCGAATAAATTTAAGAAACGTATTCTTTTGTCTGATGAAGAAGCATTGTTATAAATATATTTAATGCAGTTTCTAATAGCTGCTATATCTTGTTTGCCAGAAGAAAATTCTTGGTAGATACTTTCGAGAGAAATAACTTTTACAATTAAGTTGGAATTTGTTCTGTGAAAACCGGCTAATCTTTCAGCTTGAGAAGCTAAAGATTTTGGAGTTATTATAACATAATCTATATCCTGAAAAGTATTTTGGTTGTTTTTAAAAAGTGTTCCTTTTAAATTCTGATTGGCAATTTTTGATTGATTTTCTTTTAATGGAGTATAGTAGTCAGAAGGATCTATGGCGACGTATTTTCGAACTTCTCCTAAATTGGCCTTAAAGCTAAAAGAAAGCTGATTTGAGGTTTCAATTTTAGAGACATTATATAAGTCTGTAATGTCCCAGATTTGTGTTATGCCTGAAGAGTTTCCTATTGTATAATTGGCAATTCCTGCAGTGGCGCCTGCAGCATTGTATTGAAAATGAAATTGTTTGCCTGTTCCTAAAAGTTTTCGTTTTGCAGTTAGGTTAATGTAATCTAAGTAACCTTTCGATCCAGGAACGCCATTATTATTATAGATAAGTTTTATTTTGATATTGTCAGCTCCAATAAATTCGGCGTTTGAAGGTAGTTTTCCTGTAGTGTATTTCGTGTCGGAGTTGGCAATTAAAGAGGGAAAACTTATGGAGCCTGCACTTTGTCCGTTTGCTGATATTGCAAAAGATGTAGTGGTCAAGGAAGCCGATGCTGCACTTACCGCTATCTTTACAGGTGCAGAGGTGTCAAGGTTTGGAAAACTAAAAGAAAACTCTTGTTCCTGATTGATGTCAAACGATTCTCCTAGCCATTGACGTCCTAGATGTACGATGTTGGTTTGGTCAATTTCATGGTATTGATAGTCATCAAACGTGTTTAGTTCTAAAGTTGTGCTTCCTGTTGGCTGATTTAGGTTTTGAATTCTCTTTCCGTCGCCTCCTGAAACAGTAACATAATAATAGGATTTGGTGTCGTATAAATTCAAATTGGTTTGGCTTTCTGAATTCCAATTTTCAGTTCCTTCGGCATAAAAAAGAATGTAGTCGTCGTTATTAAAAACACCGTCACTTTCGCCAGTTACTTGTATTGCATTTTCTATTAAATCATCAGGATAATAGGTGCTGTTGGCAAGAGGGAGCATCCTTCCTCCGTTTCCATAAATTTTTATTCTCCTTGGGTCAACTTTTGTCGCATCAAAGCCTAAGCTTTGTAAAAATGACCGATCTATTTTGTAAACTCCTGATTTTTGAATGTAAAACCGATACCAATCTCCAGAAGCTAAAACAGAATTTATTATTGCTGCCGGTTTTTGAAATGGAGAGGCCGATGCAGTTCGCGCAGTTGTATTGCTAATAAGATAAGAGAAGGATTTTATGCGTTTGTAACTGTTTCCTTCCTTAATTATTGGAGATAAAGAAAGAAAAGAATATCTCAAATCTCTTGCATTTGTAACTATTACCGATTCATTTGGTTTTTCAGGGATGTTTTCAGGTGTTAAATCTCCTAGATCTGCTTTAGAAATCGACTCATAAACAACATTGCTAATTTGTGTAGAACTATTGTTTGAGACGCCAGATTGATTTAGATTTTGAAGCAGTGTTATGTTTTTTTTTGTAATGTCGAAGCGAAAACTGCTTCCTGAGAAGTATGGAATTATAATTTTGTTTTCGCCATAATTCACCTCTTTTTTATTTTGCCAATCGATCGTGATAGTCCCATTTATCTGAGAAAACGAGAGAATTGGAATTAAAAAAATGTAGATAAGAATTGCTTGTTTCATCGGTTAAAAAGGCGAAATTTAATTAAAAAATAATTAGTAAGTAAAAATATAGTATTTCATGTTATAGTAATAATAAAAAGTATATTTTTGCGTTCGTAACTAAAGGTTATTTTCTGGTAAAAAACAGCTAAATAAAATTATTAGAACAGATGTTGCCAATTAAATGTTAATTATTATATTGCAGCACCTAAATTTATCACCTAAGAATGAGTATGAAAGTAAACAAAATTGTAGTCTTGCAGTTAATGATGTCAATGGTATTGATGTTGGGCACGGCTAGTTGTAGCAAAAAATCGAGTTCCACTCACGCTTCTAGAGCTACTGGCTGGGATGTAGATAGTCAGAATGGAACTGCTGCCAGAAATGCAGGGAAAAAACAACAGGCTGGTCCTGGTTTAGTTTTTGTTGAAGGAGGTACGTTTACTATGGGTAAAGTACAGGATGATGTTATGCACGATTGGAATAACACGCCAACTCAACAACACGTTCAATCATTCTATATGGATGAAACTGAAGTTACGAACGGTATGTACTTAGAATACCTAGAGTGGTTAAAGAAAGTTTTCCCGCCAACAGAAGAAAATTACAAGAATATTTACGAAGGAGCATCTCCTGATACATTAGTATGGAGAAATCGTTTAGGATACAACGAAACGATGACTAACAACTATTTAAGACACCCTTCTTATGCTAATTATCCTGTAGTTGGTGTTAACTGGATTCAAGCTGTTGAATTTAGTAAATGGAGAACAGACCGTGTAAACGAGGCTGTTTTAGAGAAAAACGGATATCTTAAAAAAGGAGCTAAAACTAATGATGTTAATGCTGAGAATGCATTTAATACTGAAGGATATTTAATGTCTCCTAGCACATCACGTGGCGCAAGTGAAGAAATCGTATTAAAGAAAAATCCTGACGGAAGAAGACCAAAAGCAGGTAAAGATGGTGTAGTTCCTGAAGAGAAAAATGTTTACGCACAGCGTTCTTCGGGTATTATTTTACCAGAATATAGACTTCCTACAGAAGCAGAATGGGAGTATGCGGCTGCAGCTGATGTTGGACAAAGAGAATATAATATCTACAAAGGACAAAAGAAATATCCTTGGTCTGGAGATTATACACGTTCTAACAAACGTAAAAATAAAGGTGATCAATTGGCTAACTTTAAACAAGGAAATGGTGATTACGGTGGAATTGCAGGTTGGTCAGATGACGGAGCAGATATTACAAATGCTGTAAAAAGTTATGCACCAAACGATTTCGGTCTTTATGATATGGCAGGAAACGTTGCAGAATGGGTAGCTGACGTTTATAGACCAATTATTGATAATGAAGCAAATGATTTCAACTATTATAGAGGTAATCAATATGCTAAAAACAAAATCGGTAAAGACGGTAAAATTGAAATTGTTACAACAGCTACTATTAAATATGATACTTTAAGTAATGGTAAAGTTATTGCAAGAAACCTTCCAGGAGAAATTGCTCAAGTGCCAGTTGACGAACAAGAAACTTATTTAAGACAGAATTTCAGTACAAGCGACAACATCAACTACAGAGATGGTGATAAGCAATCTTCTAGATTTTTTGATTTTGGTGATTCAGAGTCTGGACCTAAAGCAGATCAGGCAATGTACAACTCTCCTAAGCACAACGTTACAACTGACAGTTTAGGAAAAATGATCAGAAAATATGATAACTCTAGTAAACGTACAACTTTAATCGATGATAAAGTAAGAGTTTACAAAGGAGGATCTTGGAGAGATAGAGCTTATTGGTTAGATCCAGCTCAAAGAAGATACTTCCCTCAAGATATGGCAACTGATTACATCGGTTTCAGATGCGCAATGTCTAGAGTAGGTTCAAAATCTGAAAAAAGAAAATCTCCTAGAAACTAATATTTAGGAATTCAAATAATAAAAATTCCAAATTCCAAAAGCTGAACATTCAGTCTGGGATTTGGAATTTTTTTATTGTTTTTTTTTCTACTTTTATGACTTATTAAAAAATATATAAATGAATATTCAAGACATTCATAACTTGTTTTTACAGTGCAGTTCTCTATCTATTGATACTAGAAAAATCGAAAAGAATTCGATGTTTTTTGCTATCAAAGGAGAGAATTTCGACGCTAATACATTTGCCAAAGAAGCATTAGATTTAGGCGCTTTATTTGTCGTTATTGACAACGAATCTTATTTTATTGATGATAGAACCATCTTGGTAGAAAATAGTCTAGAAACACTTCAGGAATTGGCAAAATTCCATAGAGCTTATTTAGCGTTACCGATTGTTGCTTTGACTGGGAGTAATGGTAAAACGACTACAAAAGAATTAATCAATGTTGTGTTGTCAAAAAAGTTTAAAACAAAAGCTACTATTGGCAATTTAAACAATCATATTGGCGTGCCATTGACTTTGCTTTCTTTTACAAAAGAAACGGAGATTGGAATTGTCGAAATGGGAGCCAATCATCAAAAAGAAATCGAATTTCTATGTCAGATCGCACAACCTGATTTTGGATATATTACTAATTTCGGAAAAGCACATTTGGAAGGTTTTGGAGGAGTTGAAGGGGTGATTGCTGGTAAAAGTGAAATGTATCGATATCTTTTAGCAAATCAGAAAACAGTTTTTGTAAATCTGGAAGATCCTATTCAGATAGAAAAATCAAAAGGAATAAAATCTTTTACTTTTGGAGTAAAAAAGGAAAATGCTGATTTAAATATTCAGAATATTACAGCTAATCCTTTTGTTGCTATTGATTATAATGATTTTGCTGTAGAATCACATTTAATAGGGCTTTACAATGCTAATAATATAAATGCGGCGACAGCGATCGGAAAGTATTTTGATGTAAAAGAAAGTGATATAAAGAGTGCTATTGAAAATTATATTCCGGCAAACAATAGATCTCAAATGATGCAAAAAGGATCAAATGAGATCATCTTAGATGCTTATAATGCTAATCCGAGTAGTATGACTGTTGCAATTGCTAATTTCCTTCAATTGGACAAGAAAAATAAAATCATGATTCTTGGAGATATGTTTGAGTTGGGAGACGAAAGTCTATATGAGCACAAGATTATCGTTGATTCTTTAGCAACCCAAAATCAAGCTAAATGTTTCTTGTTAGGAAAGTCTTTTTTTGCTAATAAAGTTTCAAATGAAAATGTTCAGTTTTTTGAAACATTCGATGCTTTTGCTGAATTTTTAAAGACATTTAAATTTGATTCTAATATGATACTAATAAAGGGTTCGAGAGGTATGGCCTTAGAACGAACATTAGACTATATATAAAACGAAAGCCATTCAAAATATAGATTGCGTCCAAAAATTTAGGCAAATTTATAGTTAAGTATATAATAATGAGTTCGATATTTTATCGGGCTCATTTTGTTTAAATTTGAAAATTACTAGTTTCGTTCCTGCATAAGTTTTAAAAGTTATTTTTTTTATCTTTTTTCCTACAAAGAAAAAGCTTTTTCGCTACATTTGATGCGACTTACATTTTTTATAGGGCGAGTACTTCGTCAAAATAAAGTAGATTTTTATCTACTCTAATAAATACGCGGTTTTGGTACCCCCGTGTGGTGCGTTAATGCGCCCACTGCCCTTTAAAGGTGTAAGTCAACGGGAAAGGCTGAAACCGTATTTTTTTGGCCAGCTAAAAAATTTCTGAAATGACTTACGCAGAAAAAACAAACAGTAAAGAGATAGAAACAAGAATCTCTACAATCAAAAAAACTTCAAAAGTATTATCAATTCGGAGAATGAAAGCTTATGGATTTTATAGACTTTCACGCTCTATTGGCATGTATAAAACACAGCCAGTAATTGTACCGCAAATACGGTTGTGCGGTAATTGGCTCAAAGATGCTGGATTTTTAATAGATGAACATGTTGCCGTAACGGTAATGAAAGGAAAACTTATTATACGGCCCATAGAAAAAGAATAATTTAAAAAAGAAATCCATTCAGCAATGAATGGATTTCTTTTTTAAATGCTCATTAAAAAACCGATTAAGTTTTCCTTTTTGTTTAAACCTAATTTCTTTCTTAAACGATATCGTGCCAATTCGACTCCACCTGTCGAAATGTTCATAATTTCGGCTATTTCTTTCGTTGACATGTTCATTAATAAGTAAGTAGATAAATCTAATTCTCTAGGAGAAATGGTAGGATATTGTCCTTTCAGTCGCTTTAAAAATTCGAAGTGAACATTTTTAATGTGTTTTTCTAAATCTTTCCAGCTCTTATCTGTATTTACTTCTTTTACAATGCTTTTATGCAGTTTGCTAAATTCTGCTTTGGTGGTATCGTCTAATATACCAGTATCTATATCTTTCAGTTTATGAATAATTCCGTTTAAGACTTTGTTCTTTTTAACTACTTGTAAGGAGTTATTTACTAGTTCTTTGTCTTTTGCTAAAATTTTAATTTGTAGTTTGTCGTTTTTTAGTTTTTCAATTTCTTTTTCCAAATCATGCTGTTCATGTCTGATTTTTGATTCTTTTTCAAGATACAATCTTCTTTGTTCTATGGTCTCATAGTACCTGTTTTTTCTAATCTTCAATTTGATTCTAATTGATATTAAATAAACGCCAAGTAAAATGAGTATCAAGTAAAATAAATAAGCCAAAAAGTGTCTGTACCAAGGTGGAGATACTGTAAATTCAACTTCAGTAATGTTTGATTCTATACCATAACTATTTCGGGCTCTCAATTTCATTACATAATTACCTTCTCTTAAATTGGTATATTCTTTTATTGCTGTTGACGACCAACCACGCCAGTTCTCTTCAAAAGGTTCTAATTTATAGGAGTACATTACATTTTCCTGATTCTCATACGTTGGGGATGCAAAAGTAAATTTGACACGATTGTATTTATAAGGTATGCTGTATGATTCTAGTTTACTCGTCAGATTTCCGGTTAAAATAGTATCTCCAGGATTCGTAAAACTTTCAATAAAAGCTTTTGGCTTTGTCATAAAAGTATTTGGAATAGTGGAATTGTAATGCGCTAAACGATCTGTTAATCCGATAAAAATGTTTTGAGGATTTATGGCATTTACCGAAATATAGTTGTTTACCAAATTCCCTGTTAAGTTTGAGAAAATGGCTTGTTTCTTGGTAAAAGTCCCATTTTTATTTTTAACTAATACACCAAGCGATTCATTAAAAGCGTACCACAGGTTTCCTGCAGAATCTTCAATTAAGGTATTGATAGTTGGAATTCCGTTAAATAAATTTGTTATTTTTTTATCTTCAAAAAAAGTTTCTTGTTCAACAGAATATCTGTAAAAATGATTCTTTACTTGAAAATAGACTTTATTATTTATGTTTTGCAGACTGTTAATTCCTTTGAATTTATCAGATATATTGACGTGTTTTTTTATAAAATCAAATCTTTTTAAATCTTCAGATAACTTTACTTGATATAAAAAAGGATTTTTCTTTAGCCATAAATAATTTGCATCTATTTCAACAGAAAAATTATTGGTCGTTTCATCAAATCCTTTTACTTGATGGAGGTAATCATATCCAGTTGCTGATCGTTTAAAAATAGAGAATCCATTATAACTTTCGCCGATTATGTAATTTTCGTGATCAGGTATTTTTTTAAATCCGAAATAACCTTTGTTGTCAAGTATTTTTGAAACCCTGTTGTTTTCAATAATTAATGCACCACTATTACTTGCGCATATTAAAACATTATTTATAACTTGAATATTCCAAACTTGAGAAATCGTCCCTTCAACTCTTGTAAAGGTACTGTCTTTAAATGTGTCTCCCCACGGGTGATAGAATAATCCTTGGTTTGTTGCTACATAAAGATTTCCGTTATAAGTGGTTGATGCGTATACGGTTCCTATATTGTAGCTGTAGTCAAAATAGGAAAAAGGCGAGTTTTCATTTATAAAAGTGATACCATTGTCAAGTCCAAGCCATATATTACTTTTTTTATCGATGAACGAAGCTAAAATAGTGTTGTTCTGAATTCCCTTTTGACGATTTAAATGCTGGATTATTTTTCCGTTTAAATCACAGATTATTGCCCCATCTAGTACAGAATTAAGTATTATAAACTTGTTTTTAATGATTGATCCGCCAAGCGAAGTATTTTTCTTTATAAACTCGTTAGCTTCTGTTGCCCAAGGTTTAATAGTGCCGTTTTCTGATACAAAAAGACCTTTCTCTAAAGTAGCGTATAATAATCTATTATTTGGTAATGGAAAAAGAGACCATATTTCCTTATCATTAAAAACCGTAGTGCCTTTTATTGCTGTAAGTTTTCTGTTTTTGTATTCAAGAAGTCCCAGAGTTTTGTCCTGAAAATATAAGCGATTATTTACCAAAAATGAAAATTGAAATTTATGAGGGGCAGTAAGAGTAGTAACTTTTTCATTTTTCAGAAAAAACACTTTACTAAAAGACTGAAAAATGACTTCGCCATTAAAAATATGAATTCTCCAGATAAGATTGATATTTTCCTTGTCTATTGGGCTTAATAGATTATATAAAGAATGGTACTTTAAGATTCCTTTTTCGTCATTTTTAAAATATCCAAATTCGTTATTTCCTCCAACAAATATCCTTCCTACAGCATCAATTTTCAAACTTCTGATTTCAGATTTGTTTGGTAAAGAGTATTTATGCCAGTTTGAGCCGTCAAATTGAATTAGACCGCTATTATTTGCAAAATAAATGTTTCCATTTTTGTCCTGATCAATACTCCAGTTTTGAGTCCCACCTTTGTACTCTGACCTTTTATAATTTTTTATATCTGGAATTCCGATGTTTTTTACCTGAGAAAAACTTTTTATTTGTAAGAAAAATAGTGAAATTAATATAAAAGATCTAACTATGGATTTCATAAAATTTTAAATATATTTTTATTATAAATGCTTTATTATGATTTTAAATTGTTGATTTATCAATCAGAATAAATCGTGTTTTTTAAATTATTTTTAATTTATAACGCAATAATTACTGTTAAACTAATGTAATATACGTTTTTTTTAATTAACATTTTTGTAACATTTTTTTTTCATAATTAAAACTCTGTAAATTAATTAATTATAAAATAAATGTTATGTTTTTGTAGTGTGTTAAAATTTAGTTTGAAGTGTTTTTGTAAAGAAATTTAATCCAATACTTATTAAAATTTAACATTATAATTGCATCAAATTACTAATTAATTAACCAAAATTTTTAGAAAAATGAAATTAACAAAATTATTTATTTTTTGTGTTTCGTCTTTGCTGTTTTCAGTTGTTGCATTTGCTCAGGATGTAACGATAAATGGAATCATTAATGACGAGAGTGGATTACCCGTCCCTGGTGCGACGGTTTTGGTAAAGGGAACAAATAAAGCAACTGCCTCTGACTTTGATGGGAAATTTCAGATCAGTGCTCCCTCTAACGCAACTTTGACAATTAGTTTCGTTGGTTTTGAAACTGTAAATGAGGCAATAGGCGGAAAAACTAAACTGACTATTGTTCTTAAAGCAGTATCTCAAAGTTTAAATGAGGTTGTGGTTATCGGATACGGTACGCAAAAGAAAGCCTTAATTACCGGTGCTTCTTCAAATTTTAAAGGAGAAACTTTACAAGAATTAAACACTGGATCTGCGATGGAGGCACTTCAAGGTATTGCTCCTGGAATTAGTATTACAAGAAACAGCGGAGCTCCAGGTGCGGGTACAAAAGTTACTATTCGTGGACTTGGTACGGTTGGAAACTCAAATCCGTTATATATTGTTGATGGTGTTACTGTAGGAAACATTGATTATTTAAGCCCATCGGATATTGAATCTCTTGACGTATTGAAAGATGCGGCTTCTGCTGCTATCTACGGTTCGAGAGCAGCAAATGGAGTAGTTTTGGTTACTACAGTGAAAGGGCGTAAAGGAAAACCAGCTAGAATTAGTTATGATTCTTTTTTTGGTATTCAAAATATTTATAAAAACTTAGATCCTTTAAATGCACAAGAGTACATGTACATTATGGATGAAGGACGTGTTAACGACGGACTTGCTCCGCATGACTGGAAAACTATAATAACAAACAATAGTTGGTTAGAAGAGAATTACCCAGGTGCTGGACTCCAATATGGTAATGAAATTTGGAATAATCTTCAAAATGGCTGGAAAGGTACAAATTGGATCGACGAAATGTCTAAAAGGAATGCACCTGTTGTAAATCATGCGTTGAATGTCACAGGCGGAAGTGAAGACATTACTTATTCATTAGGTTTATCATATTATGATCAAGATGGTATTATTGGAGGTAACATTGTAGATGCTGGATTTAAGAGATTGACTGCAAGAATTAATACTCAAATGGTATTGAAAAAGAACGAAAGTCATAGTATAATTACTGTTGGTGAGAATGTCACGTTTACAAATACTCAAAATAGAGGAGTTTCAAATGGAAATATCTATGGTAATGATTTGCACAATGCTTTAACCCAAAATCCGTTGCAGCCTGCATATTGGCAGCCAGGTATTGATAGAAATATTAGTGAGTTTGGCTTTTCGCCAACTTTAGATGGGCTATCTACTAATCAAACAAATCCTTTAGCGGTATTGTATTACAGAAGTAATTATAGCTATCCTAAAGATTATAAAATTGCAGGAAACGTTTTTGTAGAGATTGAGCCTATTTCTAATTTGAGATTTAAATCAGTTTTTGGTATTGATTCTTGGTTTGGGCAAGGTAGATCTATGAATCCTGTTTATCATTTAGGGGTTTTGTATAATGATGCGGTTGATGGAGCTTCACAGAATTCTTATTTTGGAGCTAATTCTACCTGGACCAATACACTTTCTTATCAAAAACAATTTGGAAATCACAATGTGAATGCTGTTATCGGAATTGAACAGATTAAAAATGTGGTTAACAATGAGCTAAGTGGTTCTAGAAATGGACTTTTATATCCTGGAGATCCAAGATATGCTTATTTGAATAATACTAAGAGCCCTACTTCAATATCAGATATTAATACAAATGGATTTGATTATGCAGCTGGTGGTGGTGGTATAATGTCGTATTTTGCAAGAGCACAATATGATTATAAAGAGAAATACCTTCTTTCGGCTGTTATACGTCGAGATGGTTCCTCTAATTTTGATAACGGATATAAATATGGTAATTTCCCTTCAGTATCTGCAGGTTGGGTTATTACAAAAGAAGAGTTTATGGCCAACACTTCGAAAGTCCTTGATTTCTTAAAACTAAGAGCAAGCTGGGGACAAAACGGAAATCAAGCTATTGATCCATTTTATTATTCGTCTACAATTGCATATGCATTTCCTGGATACTTTTTTGGAGACACAAAACCTGTTTCTGGACCAACGTCCTATCCTGCGAGAGTACCAAATCCATTTGTTAGCTGGGAAACATCAGAACAGTTAGATTTAGGATTGGATGCAAGTTTATTTAATTCAAGATTAGGTATCACATTCGACTGGTACAACAAAACAACAAGAGATTGGTTGGTAGAAGCTAAACCTCCTGGAACATCTGGAGCAGCACCACCTTATATTAATGGTGGAGATATCCAAAACAAAGGTTTTGAAATTTCTGTAAGTTGGAAAGATAAAATTGGTGGTTTTAAATACGGACTTACTCTAAGTGGGGCAGCAAACAAAAATAAGGTTACAAAAGTTGCAAATGCTGATGGTATAATCCATGGGCCAAGTCACGTATTATCGCAAGGAACTTCTGAAATATCTAGAGCACAAATTGGTTATCCGATTGGATATTTCTATGGATTTAAAACTGCAGGGATTTTGCAAAACCAACAAGAAGTTGATGCTTATGTGGGTCCAGAAGGACAACCATATTTCGCTGACCAACGCCCTGGGGATGTTCGTTTCGTAGATTTAAATAATGATGGTAAAATCGATGAGAAGGATAAAACAATGATAGGAGATCCAAATCCGGATTTTCAATTAGGTATTCAATTAAACCTTGAATATAAAAATGTTTATTTAAACACTACAATGGCTGGGAAGTATGGGATGCAGATCATGCAGTCTTATAGATCGTTTTCTGATATGCCAAAACAAAACTATACATCAGATGTTTTTAATCGTTGGCATGGTGAAGGTACTTCAAACAAAATGCCTCGTTTAAGTGCAGTATCAAATAGAAATACAAATGAAATATCTGATATCTATATGCAGAACGCTGATTATTTAAGAATAAATAACTTAACAGTTGGTTATAATTTTAATGAGATATTAAAAGACGTAAAGTTTATTTCTAATTTGAAGTTTTATGTCGCAGTGAATAACTTATACACTTTTACTAAATATGATGGTATGGATCCAGATGTTCGTTGGGGAGGAGATAGTGAGAAATTTCAATGGGCTTCAGGAATTGATTTAGGTTTATATCCGCAATCAAGAACAGTGATGTTTGGATTTAGTGCAGATTTTTAATATTAATACAATCAAAATGAAAAAACTTAAATATATTATAGCAGTTTCAATAGTTTTTATCGCAACCAGTTGTGATGACTATCTGGATCAGGATAATCTCGGAGAGAAAGATGTTAATTCTTACTACAAGAGTCCAACAGACATCGAAGAAGCAATGTCAGGTGTTTACAATGCTCTTTATACTGTAGGAGTTCACAGTGAAGAGCAAATTGCCGCTAACTTAATGGATAATATGATGCTCGGCGGCGGTGGCCCTGACGATAAAACAGCAAAATGGGTTGATAATTTTGAAGACCCGGTTGAAGATACCTACCATGATATGTGGAAGCAATCATATAATGGGATTTCAAGAGCGAATGCTATTATAGAAGCAGTTCCTAAAACAGATTTCTCTTCGTATTTTAAAACTGCTATCGAAGCAGAAAACTTTAAAAAGCAGGCATTAGGTGAGGCATTGTTCATGAGAGCGTTCTATTATTTCAGATTAGCTAAGTTTTTTGGAGGGGTGCCACTAATCATGACTTACGATGCAGATCGATATGTGGCAAGATCAACTTACTCAGAAACTTTTGCTGTTATAGCTTCAGACCTGAAAGCCGCGATAGAGACGATGCCCGCGACACCTTTTACTAGTCTTCCTACATCTAGATATGGACATGCTAATAAGTGGGTTGCTGAAGCATATCTGGCACGTGTATTCTTACTTTATACAGGCTATATGACCAATATTGAAAAACAGGCTACTGCAGATTTGCCTCTTGTAGGGGGTGGCAGTATAACAGCAACACAGGTGTCAGCTTATTTGGATGATTGTATTAACAATAGTGGATATAAATTGGTTTCAGATTTTAGAAACCTTTGGCCTTATTCTTATGTGAATAAAAGCGCAGGAAGCAATGTGTTGCCTTGGGCCGCTGCAGAAGGGCTTGCATGGGTTGGGCAAGATGGTATGACCCCAACTTTTGGAACGGGTAATTTAGAAACCATGTTTGTACAAAGATTTTCTTTTGGCGATTGGAATTGGAGTGACAATACGGGATATATTTATACGAATAGACTTGTTTTATATAGCTCATTACGTGGTAATTCTTTAGTTCCTTTTGGTGAAGGATGGGGATGGTGTACTGTAAATCCAAAGTTGTATGCAGGATGGTCGGATCTTGACCCTAGAAAAAAAGGATCAATACTAGAAGTAGGAAAAGCAGAGCAAGGGACAGCAACTTATGCAAGAGATAAAGGGGATCATGAAACGGGTTATTTTAATAAAAAATATACTTCATTACAGCATAATGACGGTACGGGAACAAATAAAGGTATGTTTGTTCAAATGTATGCTTGGAATAATGCAGAGATACAGTTAATGCACGCTCAGGATTTTATTTATATGCGTTTTGCAGATGTATTATTAATGCATTCTGAAATTACTAAAACAGCAGTGGGATTGAATTTAGTACGAGCAAGAGCAAAATTAGATCCTGTTGGATATTCGCTTGAAGCAATAAAAGAGGAGCGTTTGCATGAACTTGCATTTGAAGGATTACACTGGTTCGATTTGATTCGATGGGGTGATGTAGATACTGCATTTGATGATGTAATCCAAGTTAGAAATTCTGGTGTTGAAGCTAATTACAAAGTAAAATACAGACCCGAGACTAAAGGATTAGTTCCAATTCCGGAAACAGAGATGAGAATATTAAACGGAGTTTATACGCAAAATCCAGGTTGGTAATATTAATAACTATTAATAATTAGAAAGATGAAAACTTATAATATAAAATATTTACTAATTGCTGTGTTTGCGCTTGTTTTTTCAGCGTGTGACCCCATAGTAGATGAGCAGCATTTGACGAATTCTACAGACGTTGAAGGGGTTGATTTAAAAGTTACTCACAGTACGCCTGGCGGTAATAAAATTACTCTGACCATGGATACACCAGGAGTAGTTGGGTATTGGAACTATAACTTGGGTAAAGCCCTGACCAATGAAGTGACAATTGTCTATCCAATACCTGGTAAATCGACTTTTACATTTGTAGGATCTTTGGGTGGTGAGTTTTTTACTAAAACTTTGGATGTACAGATTGATAAATTGGATACTCCATTAGAACAAGATTGGTATGATTTAGTTAGTACTAATACTGCCGCAGGAAAAACATGGGTTTTTGATGGTGCTGCAGGAACGGGCGAGTTGTACTGGTTTATGTCGCCTCCTGATAACCCCGATTCAGCTATGGGTTTTTGGTGGAATGCAGGAGATTGTTGTCCTCCTTTAGATGTAAATGGTAAAATGCATTTTGACTTAAATGGTGCTGCTAATTATGAGCATTACGAGACAGCTACTTCAGCAGCTGAGAAAGGAAGCTTTGTTTTGGATATCGCTAACAAAAAGTTATTCATTTCAGATTCAAAAATTTTAGGATATGAAGCAGGAAACACGGCGAATGAATATAATGTTATTACCCTTACGGAAGATCAATTAGTATTATATGTACCGAGAAGCTTAAAAGATCCAGGAACTGGTTGGACATTTGTTTATAGACCTGAATAAAGAATATTTTGTGTTAGTTATTTCGAAAAAGGAAGACTAAAAGATTTCTTTTTCGAATTTCAAACATTCGGCGCTTCGTCCTGATAAAACGTAGCGTATTTTAAGAGTTAAACTATGGTTAGTTTAAGTTAAGTTTATTGCCTGGGTAGCCCATAATTTCGATTATGGGCTATTTTTTTTCTTATAAGTTATACACGTCAAATAATTATAAAACACAGGCATAAATAAATATAAAGAGAAAAAACTCTCATTTAATTCAATTTCTAGGCTTTATTCATTGATTAGATCCTATTTCCGTTTGTTTAGGGCATTTATTTAAGATTTTAAGAAGTAAAAGTTAAACACTTATTATTTCTTCTTGATGTTTTATTAGATATGTTGCATCTCTTGTTTTACAAATTAATTACACTCTCAGGTAAGTATACTTAAATAGAAGACAGATTAAGGATTTTACAATTAGATATTATAAAATGACTTTAGCACCTCATTTTGTTTTGAAAATGACTTTTTCTTTGATTTTCTAAGATGAAATTTTTCAATTTTTCGCTTTTAAATCGTTTAAAAAGTAAATTGTTTCTTACGAATTAATTAAAAATAAGACAATTCTTTCAATAAAAATTATTGTCAATAATGTAAAAAAAGTAGGGTAAAAATATAGTATTCTTTATTTTTTAGGTTTTGTAAAAATTAGATTTGCTTTTGTTTTAATTTATTGTATTATAGGTGTTTATGTGTTTGTTGTTAACACTATCACGTTGTAGTTTTAATAATTTTCAATAAAGTTTTGTTGCATAATTATAGTGTAGTGTTATTTATAAAAATTAACTTTTCTTTAGTACTATTTATTGCTTTTTTAAATAATTGTAAAACAGTAGTTTATGTTTTTTTTGATGTGTTTTTATAATATTAAAACTTTCTTTTTGATGTGTTTTTGTAATGATTTTTAGATGTGAAAAGTAAAAATTTAGTTTTAGTATTGCATCAAATTACTAATTAATTAACCAAAATTTTTAGAAAAATGAAATTAACAAAACTACTTGTTTTTTGTATTTCATCTTTATTATTCTCGGTTATAGCTGTGGCTCAGGATGTCACAGTAAATGGAATAATAAATGATGAAAATGGATTGCCTGTTCCAGGCGCTACTGTTTTATTAAAAGGCACTACGAAATCGACAGCGTCAGATTTTGACGGAAAATTTCAAATGCAAGTGCCATCAAATGGAACATTAACAATTACATTCATTGGTTATAGTACAGTAACTGAAGCTGTAAATGGAAGAACAAAAATTTCAATTCAATTAAAACCTGAATCACAATCTTTAAATGAGGTTGTTGTTGTCGGATATGGTACTCAAAAGAAATCAGTTGTAACTGGAGCAATTTCTAGTGTAAAAGCATCAGATTTAGAAGATTTGCCAATAACAAGGGTTGAACAATCTCTTCAAGGTAGGGTTTCTGGGGTTACTATTGCTGCAAATGCGGGACAACCTGGATCTTCTTCTACAATACGAGTAAGGGGTATTACTTCTTTTGGAAATAACGAGCCTTTATGGGTTGTTGACGGTGTAATTGTGGACTCAGGAGGAATTGGATATTTGAATCAGTCAGATATTGCTTCTATGGAGGTTTTAAAAGATGCAGCCTCTCAGGCTATTTATGGTGCTAGAGCAGCAGCTGGGGTTATCCTTATCACAACTAAAAAAGGTAAATCTGGAAAAATGAGTGTAAACTATAATGGGTACACTGGATTTTCTGCTGCAGCAAGAAAACTTGATTTATTAAATGCTACGGAGTATGCTACCATTATGAATGAAAGGTATGCAAATGGCTATAATGATCTTTCAAAACCTTATGATTTGCCATATAAAAACATGTCTTCGTATGGAGTGGGAACAGATTGGCAAAAAACTATTTTTAACGATCATGCAGAAAGAACAGGTCATGAATTAAGTTTATCTGGAGGAAATGATGTATCAACTTTTTATGTATCTTTTGGATTGTTAGATCAAGAAGGTATTGTTGCTAGTCCTATCTCAAACTATAACAGAAAGAACATTCGTTTAAACTCAACGCACAAAATCGTAAAGGGATTAACTTTTGGTCAAACATTAGGATATTCTCATGAAAAGAATGCTGGAATTGGAAATACAAATAATGAGTATGGTGGACCATTAAGCTCTGCTATTAACTTAGATCCAATTACACCAGCTATCGTTACTGATCCAACTATGGCGGCGGCTTATCCATATAATCAAGACTATATTTTAAGAGATCCGAACGGAAATCCTTATGGAGTATCTCAAGTAGTAACTCAGGAAATGAGTAACCCCTTAGCATATATTCAGACAAGACTTGGTAATTATAGCTGGGCTGATAATTTTGTAGGGAATGCCTATTTAGAAGTTGAGCCAATTAAAGGTTTAAAAATTAGAAGTACATTAGGAGGTAAGTTGTCTTATTGGGGTTCAGAAACTTTTACACCAGTATTTTATTTTAACTCATCAACTATAAACCCTATTAATAGTTTATCAAGAAACACTAATAGAGGTTTTGGGTGGAATATTGAAAACACTGTTTCGTATACTAAACAAATTGATGATCATAACTTTACGGTATTAGCAGGACAAGGTGCATATGTTGATAATATTACATATGGATCTACAGTTACTTATAAAGACATCCCATACACCAATTTTGACGATGCAACTTGGCCAGATAAACACCCGCAAGACAATATTGAAGCTACTGCTTCTAATGGTTTTGCACATAAAGTAACATCGCTATTTGCTAGAGCGAATTACGATTATAAGGAAAAATATCTATTTACTGGTATAATACGTCGTGACGGTTCTTCTCGTTTTGGTCAAAATTACAAATACGGAACTTTCCCATCGTTTTCTTTAGGATGGGTACCAACAAAAGAAAATTTCTGGCCGGAAAATAAAGTGGTAACACAACTTAAATTTAGAGGAGGTTATGGTATTACAGGTAGTGATGCTATTGGAGATTTTAAATTCTTACCAACTATTGGTACAGGAAGAAACTATACTTTAGGAAACCAAGGTTCAGTAGTTGTAGGTAATAGCCCAAATGCACCTGCAAATCCAGATTTGAAATGGGAAGAAACAAGCCAGGCTAACGTTGCTTTTGATATCACATTCTTCAATGACTTATCTTTGACTACTGATTTTTATGTGAAAAAATCTTACGGTATTTTACAAGAAGTTGACTTGCCTGGTCATATCGGTAGTTATGGTAAACCTTCCGCAAACGTTGCTGATATGGAGAACAGAGGTATCGATTTTGAACTTTCTTATCGTAAAAAAATCGGGCAGGTTGGTTTCAGCATTAGTGGAAATATTTCTTACTTAGAAAATGAAGTGACTAATTTGGGTAAAGATATCCAGTTTATTTCAGGTGATGCTTCTTTCCAAAATATGGGACCTGTTACAAGAACACAAGTTGGACAAACTTATAACGCTTTCTACGGATTTAAAACACAAGGAATTTTTCAGAATCAAGCAGAAATTAATGCTTATACAAATGCTTCAGGAGGTTTGATCCAGCCAGCGGCAAGACCAGGAGATTTTAGATGGCAGGATCTTAATGGAGATGGAACGATTACTGACGATGATAAAACTTTCATCGGAAGCCCACTTCCAAAATATACTTACGGTTTCACAATCAATTTAGATTATAAAAACTTTGATTTGTTAATCTTTACTCAAGGAGCAATCGGAAATAAAATTTTCCAAGGTTTACGTCGTCTAGATATTAATGATGCTAATTTTCAAACTTCAGCTTTAGGGCGTTGGACAGGAGAAGGTTCTACAAATTCTTATCCAATTATTTCTTCAGTTGATACTAATAAAAACTTCTCAAACCCATCAGATTTTTATTTAGAAGATGGAGATTATTGGAGAATCAAAACCGTTCAAATCGGATATAATTTGCCAAGTGATGTTGTTGCAAAAGCAGGTCTTTCGAAAACAAGACTTTATTTGACTGGAGAAAATTTATTAACATTTACAAAATACTCTGGATATGATCCTGAGATTGGAGGAGGAGTTTTTGGTATTGATAAAGGATATTATCCACAAGCAAGAACTGTAATGGTAGGGGTTAATTTACAATTTTAAAATTAAGAATCATGAAAATTAAAAATATAAGATATTCATTCGTCGCAGTTGGATTGTTGCTACTTAGCTCTTCTTGTGGTGAAGACTTTTTAACAGTAGACCCAAAAGGGCTTCCGTTAGTAGATAATTATTATAAAGATGAATCAGAAGCATTTTCGGGTCTGGTTGCCGCTTACGATATAATGGGAAAACAATCTAAAGGTTTTGAAAATATGATCACGATGCTAAATGCTGGATCAGATGATTTTTATGCTGGAGGAGGAGGTCCTGGGGATGGTGCTGGGATACATGCTTTTGATAATTATAAACTGGACAAAATAAATATGCCAAGAAGTTTTTGGGGGGATTTTTTTCAGGGAATTGCGAGAGTAAACATTTTATTGCAAAAAATGGATGGTGTGGATATGTCTGATGCTAAAAAAATCCGTTTCACAGCAGAAGCAAAAGCACTACGTGGTTATTACTATTTTGAATTAGTGAGAACTTTTAGAAACTTGCCATTAATTCTAGTTCCAATTTCGCCAGCTGAAGGATATAAAAGTACTCAAGTTGATCCAGCAGAAATTTATGCACAAATTGAGAAAGATTTATTAGAGGCTAAAGCAGCTCTTCCAAATACAATTGATGTTGCATCAGAAGGTGGGCGTTTTTCTAAAGGTATGGTTCAGGCTTTACTAGGAAAAGTATATTTATATGAAGGTAAAAATTCTTTAGCTGCAGCTGAATTTGCAGAGGTAAATGGTACACCAGGCGGAACTAGTAAGTATGGTTACAAATTATTAGATAAATACTCTGATTTGTGGGTGATTAGTAACAAATTTAACTCAGAAGCCATTATCGAAATTATGCATACAGACAAAAGTAATGCAGACTGGGGATTCTGGGGAGGCGCAGCCGATGAAGGGAACTCTGTTAATATCATGGTTGGACCAAGAGGATTTGGTAGAACAGGAACTACTGTGCCAGATTATATTTCTGGATGGAGCTTTAATCCTGTAACGCCAAGTTTATACAATGCTTTAAAAGGAGATCCACGTTTTGATGCAACAATTGTTGATATGTTAGCCTTAAAAGCAGCAGGTACAGCAACTTATGCTCCAGGAGATCAGGATACTGGGTATTTCTTGAAGAAATTTATGCCTTTAAATTCAGATTCTTCTCAAGGAGGAGGAGCTCAAGCTTTAAATTATAAACAAGATACATATGCAATTCGTTTAGCTGATACTTATTTAATGGAAGCAGAAGCTTTAGGCGGAACAGGATCTAGAGCACAAGCTTTATTAGATGCAGTTAGAGCTAGAGTTGGATTGGCTTCTGTGCCAGTTTCTTTAGACGCTATCGCGAATGAAAGAAGATTAGAATTGGCAGGTGAGGGACATCGTTGGTTTGACTTAGTAAGAACTGGAAAAGCAGCAAGTGTTCTTGCTTCTAGCGGATTTACTGCTGGTAAAAATGAAGTTTGGCCAATTCCGCAAAAAGATTTAGAGAACACTGCACTAGTTCAAAATCCTAATTACTAACAGTTAATAAGATAACATATGAAAATAAATTTAAACAAAAAACAAAGATTTTTACTATTGTTTTTTATGGCTGCTGTACTAGGATTTACAAGCTGCCAGCCAGAGGATTCTTTTGTTAATAATGGATTAACGAATGAAAATCTTGATGCAACTTTTGATATTGTTCCTGTAGAAGGTAAGGTAAATACCTATAATTTGGTTGCAAAAACGAGTCAAGTTCTAAAATCAATTTGGAATACAGGTGATGGAGATTTTATTGGGCAAGGAGTACAGGAAGTTTCTTTTCCTGATGCTGGAACCTATACAATTACACAAACTGCCATTGGTACTGGTGGAAGTAAGGCTACCGCTTCCAAAGAGTTAGTAGTTGCAAAAACAGATCCTCTTAAGGGGAATTTAGTGCAAGGAGGTACTTTTACTACCGCTGAAGATCAAGCAAAATGGACTGTATTGAATCTTAGTGCTTCAGGAGCTGCTTTTTGGTCATTTGCAAATAACAGTGCAACAATTCATTCTCCTGGAGGATGGGCTCAAGAAGGAATTTATCAAGCAATTGATGTTATAAAAGATAAAGAATATACAATAGATATGTTTGTTAGTTCTCCTAGCGGTTCAGATGAAACATGGCTTGAGGTGTATGCAGGTACATCTGTTCCTCAATCTGGAGTAGAGTACAAAGACAACAAAGTTATGGGATTAAGTACTTGGGACGGCTGCGCAAAATCTAAATTTTCAGGAATGCTTTCTAAAGTAGGATGCGTTAAAAATGACAAAACAGGAACTGTTTCTAACGTAGTGAAATTCGCTGCATCAGGGAAAATATATCTATTAATTCGTTCAGGAGGAAACAAGTTTACGCCAGACGGTATCACTGTTTCTAAAGTTGAATTTAGAGGAAAATAAAAAGTTAAGTTAAGTTTAAGTTTAAGTTTGGTTGTAAATAGCCCATAATCATTATGAGTATGGGCTATTTTTTAAATCCTCAAAGGGTAGAACTCGATTTTTTGATTTCTTCTAAACTTCAAATAAAAATATAATAATTGGAAGCGAATGAAAAAAAATAGCCTAAAAATTTTATGCCTTTTGTTTGCTGCTGCAGCATTTGCACAACAGCCAAAAACAAAAAATGAGTTTACAACCAACGGCAAAAAAATAACCGTTTATACTACCGCAGAAAACTCAAAGTTACGATTGACCACAACAGATAATTTGACTTTTTCTGCCGCAAAACAACCCTTAGAAACAGAAACTTCTGTTTTTGTACAGCCAGCTAAAAAGTTTCAGACTTTTATGGGAATCGGAGGAGCTATTACAGATGCTAGTGCCGAAATATTTGCTAAACTTTCAAAAGAAAAACAAGCAGAATTTTTAGATGCTTACTACGATAAACAAAAAGGAATAGGCTATTCTTTGCTAAGAACAACAATTCAAAGTTCTGATTTTAGCAGTGGAAGCTATTCTTATATCGAAGAAGGAGACAAAGATCTGAAGACTTTTTCTATTGATCATGATAGACAATATCGTATTCCTTTAATCAAACAAGCTATCCAAAAAGCGGGTGGAAAGCTTACAACTTATGTAGCGCCTTGGTCACCAAATGCTTTTATGAAAAGCAACAAGAATGTATTAAAAGGAGGAACCTTGCTTCCAGAATATTATCAGACTTGGGCAAATTTTTATGTGAAGTTTATAAAAGCTTATGAAAAAGAAGGAATTCCGATTTGGGGAACTTCTACGCAAAATGAGCCAATGGCTGTTCAGACTTGGGAATCTTGTATTTATACAGCTGAAGCTGAAAGAGATTTTATCAAAAATTATCTTGGACCAACTTTGAAAAAAGAAAATCTTGGGTATAAAAAAATCATTGTTTGGGATCACAACCGTGATTTAATGAATTATCGTGCTAACGTAATTTACTCTGATCCAGAAGCATCAAAGTATGTTTGGGGAATGGGATTTCATTGGTATGAGACTTGGTCAGGCGGAGCACCAATGTTTGATAATGTCGGAAAAGTAAATGAAGCTTATCCAGATAAAAAACTTATGTTCACAGAAGGATGTATCGAAAAATTTGATGCATCAAAATATCAATTTTGGGGTAATGCAGAGCGTTACGGAATCAATATGATTCATGATTTTAATAACGGGACAGTTGCTTGGACAGACTGGAATATTCTTTTAGACCAGTTTGGAGGACCAAATCATGTTGGAAATTTCTGTTTTGCACCAATTCATGCAGATACAACAACAGGAGAATTAATCTACACGCCATCTTATTATTACATCGGACACTTTTCAAAGTTTATCCGTCTAAATGCTACTCGAGTAAGTACAGCAGTAAGCAAAAGCGCTTTATTGAGTACCTCTTTTTTAAATGCTGACGGAACCATGGCCACTATTGTTATGAACCAATCAGCAAACGACCTTACCTACAATTTGATTATTGGAGATAAAAAGGCAGAAGTGAAAATTCCGCCACACGCTATACAAACACTTGTTTATTAATATTTTGCAGTAAAGTAATGAAGAGGACTAATTTGAATCATCCATATTAGTCTTCTCTTGCTTTTAATTTTAAAACGATTATTTAAGCAGCATGAAAGTTACCTCTCAAATATTTTTATCAGCCTTTGTCTTAATGCAATTAAGCTGTTTTACCTCGAAAATAACAGCTCAGAAAAATAATAAAATAAAGGTTTATACTACCGCAGAAAATACCAGTTTGAAATTATCATTATCAAATGATTTAATTTTAAAAAACAACACTACAGAACAAAAAACAACAACAGTATCTATTACTGTAAATCCTGAAAAAACAGACCAAACCTTCCTCGGAATTGGAGGAGCAATTACAGATGCAAGTGCAGAAGTTTTTGCAAAATTATCGCCAAAAAAAAAGCAGGAATTCTTAACTGCTTATTACGATAAAAATAAAGGTATTGGATATTCTTTGGCAAGAACAAACATTCACAGCTGTGATTTCAGCAGTGACAGCTATACTTATATTTCCGAAGGAGACAAAGATTTAAAGACTTTTAATATTGACCACGATCGAAAATATAGAATTCCATTAATCAAAAAAGCAATTGAAACAGCCGGCGGGAAACTAACGTTATTTGTTAGCCCATGGAGTCCCCCAGCTTTCATGAAAGACAATAATGATATTTTGCACGGCGGCGTTTTATTGCCTGAATTTGCCCCAGCTTGGGCATTGTATTACACCAAATTCATAAAAGAATACGAAAAAGAAGGAATTCCAATCTGGGGTTTAACCGTTCAGAACGAACCAATGGCAAAACAAAGCTGGGAATCTTGCATCTATACGCCAGAAGCTGAAAGAGATTTTGTTAAAAATCATCTTGGCCCAACTTTAGAAAAAGAAGGATTAGGTTCTAAAAACGTGATTATTTGGGATCATAATCGTGGAGATATGTTAACCAAAAGAGCAAATCTTGTTTTCTCAGATCCTGAAGTTTCTAAATACGTATGGGGAATTGGATTTCACTGGTACGAAACATGGAACGGAGGCCCTCCTCAATTCGAGTCTGTAGCAAAAGTTCACGAAGCATTTCCAAACAAAAACCTGCTTTTTACAGAAGGCTGTATCGAAAAATTTGATGCTTCAAAATATCAGTTTTGGGGAAATGCAGAACGTTACGGAATCAACATGATTCATGATTTTAATAACGGAACAGTTGGTTGGACAGACTGGAACATTCTTTTAGATCAGAACGGAGGCCCTAATCATGTTGGCAATTTCTGTTTTGCCCCAATCCATGCCAATACGACAAAAGATGAATTAATTTATACTCCAATGTATTATTATATTGGTCATTTTTCGAAATTTATCAGACCAAACGCAAAAAGAGTGCTTGAAACCATAAGTGACAAATCTTTATTGAGTACTTCTTTTAAAAATTCTGACGGACAATTGATTACTGTAGTAATGAATCAATCTGAAAAAGAAATTGTTTATTCTTTAGAAAATCAAACAGAAAAAACGACAATTACTATTCCGGCACATGCTATACAGACTATTGTATACTAATTGTTGAACTAACTAAAAAACCACAAAAAATGAAATTTAATTTAAAGAATACCATAAAAGTGTTTTTCTTCATGGCAGCTGTATTGGCTCAGGTAAAATGCTCTTCTTCAAGTGATCCTGTAGAAAATCCGCCAGTTGTAAATCCACCAGTTGTAAATCCGCCTGTAGTAGTTACAAATGATGTTGATTTCTGGCTTACAAAAGGAAATCAGAGCGTTTTGTTGGCAAAACAATCCGGTATATTAGGATTTGGAACAACTGCAAATGCTTATGCCAATATTGAAGTTAATGCCGCGCAAAAATATCAAACAGTTGATGGTTTTGGATATACCTTGACAGGAGGAAGCGTAGATGTTATAAACCAATTAAATACTACAAAAAGAACTGCTCTTTTACAAGAATTATTCGGGAACGGAGAAAACTCAATTGGAGTAAGTTATATCAGAATCAGTATTGGAGCTTCAGATTTAAATGCGACGCCTTTTACTTATAATGATCTTGCGACTGGAGAAACAGATTTAAATCTTGATAAATTTAGTTTGGAGAAAGACAAAAATCTAATTGCCATGCTAAAAGAAATTTTGGCGATTAATCCTAAGATTTTAATCTTAGCAACGCCTTGGTCTGCGCCTATTTGGATGAAAGATGTTGCTAGTTTTAAAGGTGGAAAACTGAAAACAGAATATTATAATGTTTATGCCAAATATTTTGTAAAATACATTCAACAGATGAACGCTGAGGGAATTACAATCGATGCTATAACTCCTCAAAACGAACCTTTACATGACGGAAACAATCCAAGCATGTACATGTCAGCAGCAGATCAGGCAAGTTTTATAAAAAATAGTTTAGGGCCAGCATTTAAAACAGCAAATCTAAATGTAAAAATTATCGCTTACGATCACAATTGCGATAATCCAAATTATCCAAAAGCAATTTTGGCAGATGCAGATGCATTTCCTTTTGTAGATGGAGCGGCGTTTCATCTATATGCTGGAGATATTAGCGCACTAACTAATGTATTCAATTCTTATCCGACCAAAAACGTATATTTTACCGAACAATGGACTTCTTCTGAAGGTAGCTTTGAAGGCGATTTAAAATGGCATCTTCGAAATGTAATTATCGGATCAATGAGAAACTACAGTAAAAATGCATTAGAGTGGAATGTGGCAAATAATGCAAATTTTGGGCCTCATACAGATGGAGGCTGTACAATGTGTAAAGGTGCAATAACCATAACTTCTAGTGATAGTTTTCAGCGCAATGTGGCCTATTATATTATCGCTCATGCCTCAAAATTTGTTCCGATGGGATCAATTAGAATTGAAAGTAATTCTGGAGGGAGCTTGCAAAATGTTGCTTTTATCACACCTTCAGGTTCTAAAGTTTTGATTGTTGAAAATGATGGTTCTGCTACAGAAACGTTCAATATTAAATTTAATGGGAAATGGGCAACAACTTCGCTAGAAGCGGGATCAGTTGGAACTTATACTTGGAAATAATTTAGAGCCATTCGATATGAAAAAAATATTTTTAACAGTACAGCTTCTACTTTCGATAGCTTCTTTTGGGCAAGGTTTCTTGCATAGAGACAGACAAAAAATTGTTGATGGTAATGGAAAAAATGTTCTTTTAAGGGGTTTAGGTCTTGGCGGATGGATGGTACAGGAAGGTTACATGTTGAAGACACAGCCATTTGCTAGTCCGCAATATCAAATTCAACAAAAAATACAAGATGTAATCGGCGAAGAAGCAACAAAGGAATTCTATGCCGCTTATAAAGCAAACGGAATAACAAAGCGAGATATAGATTCTTTGGCAAAATGGGGATTCAATTCGATTCGTCTTCCAATGCATTACAATCTTTATACACCACCCATCGAGCAAGAAAAAAATGGTGAAATCACTTGGATAGAAGAGGGTTTTACCATGACCGATAATTTACTGAAATGGTGTGCAGAAAATAAAATATATCTCATTTTAGACTTGCACGCTGCACCAGGCGGACAAGGAAATGATGCCGCAATTTCAGATTTTGATACAACAAAACCTGCACTTTGGCAAAACGAGGCTAATCAGAAAAAAATGATTGCGTTGTGGAAAAAATTGGCTTCTCGTTACCGAGACAATCCTTGGATTGGAGCTTATGATATTATCAACGAGCCAAACTGGAATTTTACAGGATCAAATAAAAATGGCTGCGACGAAAACTCAAATGTTCCTCTGCGAGATTTAATGGTTGCAGTTACAAAAGTCATTCGCGAAGTCGATACCAACCATTTAATTTTTATTGAAGGAAACTGCTGGGGAAATAACTACAACGGAATTTTTCCTCTTTGGGATGACAATCTAGCATTAAGTTTTCATAAATATTGGAATTATACCGACAAAGCTTCAATCGAACAGATGTTAGGATACAGAGAGAAATACGATGTGCCAATCTGGATGGGCGAAAGCGGAGAAAACTCTAATGTTTGGTTTAAAGATGCTTTGACATTAGTCGAAACAAACAACATTGGATGGGCATTTTGGCCAATGAAAAAAATCGACAACATTGCTGGAGTAACTTCTGTTACTAAAATTCCAGAATATGATGTTCTGTTGAAATATTGGAAAGACGGCGGACAGAAACCATCACCAGAATTTGCAAAAAAGACCTTGATGAAAATGGCCGACAATTACAAAATGGAAAACGTAACCGTTAAGCCAGATGTAATAGACGCGATGTTCAGACAAGTGCAGACAGATGATACAAAACCATACAAGAAGAACGCAGTTCCTGGTAAAATTGCGGCAACGCATTACGATTTAGGAACTAACGGAAAAGCCTATTCAGACACAGGTTTTGTAAATTATAGATCGGTAACTGGAAAAGACGAACAATGGAATCTTGGTGACAGCATGAGAAATGATGGAGTTGATATTTTGCCATGTACAGATAAAGATTCAAACGGTTATCAAGTTTCATTTATCGAAGATGGAGAATGGATTCAGTACACGCTTGATGCAAAAGAAGGAACTTACAATGTTGCGATTCGTTATTCGAGCGAAAAAGCAGAAGGAAAATTGTATTTAGAAATTGAAGGAATAAAATCAGTGGCAATTTCACTTCCAGCAACAAAAGGAATCGATAGATGGCAGACGGTTACATTGTCTAATCTTACATTGAAATCAGGTCCAAATAAAGTAAAAGCTGTATTTGAAAAAGGAGGTTTTAATCTGAACTATTTTGACTTTGTTATGAAAAAAACAAAGAAATAATATTTATATTCAATTTATTAACTAAACCATTTAAATAATAAAAAGATGAAAATAATTAATCTCGCAAATAGAGTTGGAGTATTTACTTTAGTCCTATTGTTTGCATTTCAATCTTGCAGCAGTAATAACGATTCAGCTGGAGATTCTCAAGCAAGCACCGTACCGGCAAATCTTTCTATTCAGATTGATGTTGTGGGAAAAACGGCAGAAAATCCAAATGGGGACGGAAGCGGAAAAGTAAAATTAACAATCAAAGCCACAAATGCACAATCGTATAAAGTGTTGATAAATAATGAACTTAAAGAAATAACAACTGGAGATTTAAGTTATGAGTTTACAACATCAGGAACTGTCAATTACCCTATTGTTGTTTCCGCATATAATGGAACAAAATTTATAAGCACTTCGACATCTGTAAATGTTTTTGTAGCTAGAGAATTAATCTGGTCAGACGAATTTAATACAGATGGAGCTCCAGATTCTTCAAAATGGGGTTACGATTTAGGAACTGGAAACGGTTTTGGGAATAACGAATTACAATATTATACAAACCGCTCTGAAAATGTAAAAATCGAAGGAGGTCTTTTGAAAATCACAGCAATCAAAGAAGCTTACCAAGGAAGCCAATATACTTCGACAAGGATGCTAACGAGAGGTAAATTTTCTTTTAAATATGGAAGAGCAGAAGTTCGTGCAAAATTACCTGTAGGAGGCGGTACTTGGCCGGCTTTCTGGCTCTTGGGAGATAATATAGACACAGTTGGTTGGCCGTCATGTGGAGAAATAGACATTTTGGAATCAGTTGGGAACAATCCAAATGTGATTCATTCTTCATTGCATTCTCCAGGACGTTCAGGAAATACACCAGATACAAAAACAACTACAGCTCCAAATTCGACAACCGAGTTTCATATCTATGCTGCCGAATGGGATGCAGAAAACATCAAATTCTATGTAGACGATAATTTGTTTTATACCTACAAAAACTCAAGTACAACTCCATTTAATGCCAAATTCTTTGTGATTATAAATTTAGCAATGGGAGGAAATTTTGGAGGGACTGTAGATCCAAATTTCAAAAGCGCTACTTACGAAATTGATTACGTAAGAGTATACAATTAACATAACTTTTAAATAGATTTTTTTCTTTAAAGTCACGTAAACACTAGCTTTACAAGATTAAAATTTTTTAACATGAAAAAGATAAACAAACTTGTTTTTGCAGTAATGCTGCTTTTAACCGTGAACTCATTTTATGGTCAGAATTTAAAAATTATGACTTATAATATCCGTTTGGATGTTGCTTCAGATGGAGAAAATGCTTGGCCAAAACGAAAGGATTATTTCACATCTCAAATCGGTTTTTACAGTCCAGAAATTTTTGGAGTTCAGGAAGCAACACCAAATCAAGTTTTAGATATTGCATCGGCTTTGCCAAATTATAACAGATTCGGACTAGGAAGAGAAGAAGGCGGATTGGGAGAAGCTTGTACGATTTACTATAAAAAAGATCGTTTTAAAGTCGAACAATCTAGCACTTTCTGGTTGTCTGAAACTCCAAATGTGGTTTCAAGAGGTTGGGACGCAGCTTGCAATAGAGTTTGTACTTATGGGCTTTTTAAAGATTTAAAAACTAAAAAGCTGTTTTGGGTTTTCAATTTGCATTTGGATCATATGGGGGAAGAAGCAAGAGTAAAAGGTGTTCAGCTTGTTCTTTCTAAAATGAAAGAACTTAACACTAAAAATTACCCAGCTTTTTTAATGGGTGATTTCAATTCTGAACCAAATACAACACAAATTGGAGAAATCAAAAAAGTGATGGATGATACTAAAGATGTTTCAAAAGAAAAGCCTTTCGGACCTTCTGGGACTTTCAATGATTTCAAACACAATGAACCTGTAACATTATTATTAGACTACATTTTTATTTCAAAAAATAGTGGTTTAACTGTTCAAAAACACGCAGTGCTAAGTGATTCTAAAGATTTAAAATATCCGTCGGATCATTTGCCTGTCTTAATAGAAATAGATTAAAAATGAAAAACATCAACAAAAAACTTCAAATCCTGGTTTTGCTGCCGCTTATTGCAATTCAGTTAAACTGTGGATCTTCAAAAAATGCAACAGCTAATTCTGGAAAAGTAGAATCATGGATTACTACAACAGATGAAACTTCAAAACTTAAAAAACAAACTGATTTAGTTTTTAGTTCAGAGACAAATTCAAATCAGACTATTGAAGTAAATCCAGCAGAGAAATTTCAAACCATTGAAGGTTTTGGATTCTCATTAACAGGAGGAAGCGCTCAAGCTATCAAAAAATTGGATAAGGCAAAAAGAGAAGCGTTACTTCAGGAATTATTTTCAAGAAAAGACAATGCAATTGGTCTAAGTTATTTAAGAATAAGTATTGGAGCATCAGATTTGAATGAAAAAGTTTTTTCGTATGATGATATGCCAGAAGGACAAACCGATATGAATTTGGAACATTTTAATCTTGGGCCAGATTTAGACGATGTAATTCCGGTTTTAAAAGAAATATTAGCCATAAATCCTAAAATTAAAATAATGGGTTCTCCGTGGTCGCCTCCAGTTTGGATGAAAGACAACGGAAGTTCTAAAGGCGGAAGCTTACAATCAAAATATTACGGAGTTTACGCTCAGTATTTTGTAAAGTACATTCAAGCAATGAAATCTCACGGAATTGTTATTGATGCCATTACGCCTCAAAATGAACCGTTGCACCCGGGAAACAACCCGAGTTTGTTAATGTTGGCAGAACAGCAGGCAGATTTTATCGGAAATCATTTAGGTCCCGCTTTCGCGAAAGCAGGAATCAAAACCAAAATTATTGTTTACGATCACAACTGTAACAAACCAGAATATCCTTTGACAATTTTGAGAGATTCAAAAGCAAATCCGTTTGTAACAGGATCAGCTTTTCACTTATACGAAGGAGATATTAGCGCTTTAACGACTGTTCATAACGAATTTCCAAATAAAGATTTGTATTTTACCGAACAATATACAGGTTCAGGAACTAATTTTGAAACTGACTTGAAATGGAGCGTAAAGAATGTAGTAATTGGTTCTATGAGAAACTGGAGTAAAAATGCTCTTTCATGGGGATTGGCAAATGATGAATTCTACAAACCTTTCACGCCAGGAGGATGTTCAACTTGTAAAGGTGCTTTGATGATCGATCAGAATCAGAACATCAAAAGAGAAGTAGGATATTATATCATCGGACATGCTTCTAAATTTGTTCCGGAGGGTTCAATAAGAATAGGAAGTAATATTGCAGGAAGTTTATATAATGTAGCGTTCAAAACTCCATCAGGGCAAACTGTTTTAATTGTAGAAAATGACGGAGCTTCGGCTGAAACATTTAATATTAAATACAACCAAAAACAAACTACAACCACACTAAACGCAGGTGCAGTAGCAACTTTCGTTTGGTAAAAACTTAAACTATGAAAAAAGTAACCACAATTACGCTGTTTATGCTTTCGCTTTTTGCGTCGGCGCAACAGCAGACAATAGATCAGAAAGTCAACGATCTATTGAAAAAAATGACGATTGAGGAAAAAGTCGGTCAGTTGAACCAATATACTGGCGACAATCAGGCAACAGGTCCAATTACAATTAATCCGAACAAACAGGCTGAGATAAAAGCAGGTTTAATTGGTTCGATGCTGAATGTTATCGGAACAAAATATACCAGAGGATACCAAGAATTGGCTATGCAGTCAAGACTTAAAATTCCGTTGTTATTTGGTCAAGACGTTATTCACGGATACAAAACTACTTTTCCGCTTCCATTAGCAGAAGCAGCGAGCTGGGATTTAGCGGCTATTGAATTGGGCGCACGTGTTGCTGCGACAGAAGCAGCAGCAAGCGGAATTCACTGGACATTTGCACCAATGGTAGATATTGGTCGTGATCCGCGTTGGGGACGTGTAATGGAAGGTGCAGGAGAAGATACTTATTTAGGTTCTAAAATTGCTTACGCAAGAGTAAAAGGTTTTCAAGGAAATAAATTGGGAGATTTAAACTCAGTTATGGCCTGCGTTAAACACTTTGCAGCTTATGGTGCAGGTGTTGGAGGAAGAGATTACAACTCTGTAGATATGAGCGAAAGAATGCTTTTAGAAACGTATTTGCCTCCTTTTAAAGCCGCTTTAGATGCAGGTGCAGCAACGTTCATGAATTCGTTCAATGATATTAACGGAATTCCTGCAACAGGAAATGCGCATTTGCAAAGAGATATCTTAAAAGGAAAATGGAACTTTCAAGGTTTCGTAGTTTCAGATTGGGGATCAATTGGAGAAATGGTGGCTCACGGTTACTCAAAAGATCTTAAAGAAGCAGCTTATTCTGCGATTACTGCAGGAAGCGATATGGATATGGAAAGTAATGCATACCGCAAGAATTTGGCAGAGTTAGTAAAAGAAGGCAGAGTTTCTATAGATTTGGTTGATGATGCTGTAAGACGTATTCTTCGCAAGAAATTTGAATTAGGTTTATTTGATGATCCTTATAAATATTCAGATCCAAAGAGAGAAGAAAAAGCTTTAGGAAATCCGGAGCATAGAAAAGCAGCTCTTGAAATGGCTGAAAAAAGTATTGTTTTATTGAAGAACGAAAATCAGACTTTACCAATTTCAAAAAGCACCAAAACAATTGCTTTTATCGGACCAATGGTAAAAGAATACAAAGCCAATATGGGATTTTGGGCTGTAGAATTGCCAGAGGTAAATTATGATAAATGGGTGGTTTCACAATGGGACGGTTTGCAAAATAAAGTAGGCAAAAACACCAAGTTATTGTATGCAAAAGGATGTGAAGTTACGGGCGATAATAAAGATGGTTTTGCAGAAGCTGTTGCAACTGCGAAACAAGCAGATGTTGTTGTTTTAAGTGTTGGCGAAAGACACGATATGAGCGGTGAGGCAAAAAGCCGAAGTGATATTCATTTGCCGGGAGTTCAAGAAGATTTGATAAAAGCAGTTATGGCTACAGGAAAACCAGTTGTAGTTTTAATTAATGCAGGAAGACCTCTTGTTTTCAATTGGACAGCAGACAACGTTCCTGCAATTTTGTACACATGGTGGTTAGGAACTGAAGCAGGAAATGCAATTGCAAATGTTTTATTTGGAGATTACAATCCGTCTGGAAAATTGCCAATGACTTTCCCGAGAGAAGTAGGACAAGTGCCAATTTATTACAATCACTTCAGTACAGGAAGGCCAGCCAAGGACGAAAATGCAACAAATTATGTTTCAGCTTACATCGATTTGAAAAACTCTCCAAAGTTTCCTTTTGGATACGGTTTGAGCTATACAACATTTGATTATTCTGGATTGAAATTATCTTCAACGAAAATAAAAAGCAATGAAACAATCAAAGTTTCTTTTGAATTGAAAAATACTGGAAAAGTTGCTGGAGAAGAAGTAGTGCAATTATACTTGAAAGATAAATTTGGATCTGTTGTAAGACCTGTTTTAGAATTGAAAGATTTCCAGAAAGTAAAACTAAATGCAGGAGAATCTAAAACAATCGAATTTACAATTGATAAAGAAAAACTTTCTTTCTACAACAATAAGTTAGAATGGGTTGCTGAACCAGGAGATTTTGCAGTAATGATCGGAACTTCATCAGCAGATATTAAATTAAAATCTGATTTTGAATTAGTAAACTAAATAAAAAACGGGGCTTCTTTTGAGCCCCGTTTTTTTTATCACAATTATTTAAGTCGTTTCTTAAAACTGTATTTCAGCATATTCAATAAACCTTCTTCAATAATATCAATTCCAATTCCGAAATTACTGTCGGCAACTTCATGATGCGCATTTCTAAAATCTTCAAAATCTTCACTCGGAATTTCTAGATTAATCAACGGTTTAAAATCGACAACAATAGAAGCACCATTTTTAGTTACTTTTTTACGGCTTGTATAATCAAAATACGGATTAGCAATAGTGCTTTCTTGAACAGTATATTTTTCCTGAGTATCTATTTTCTGATCTGTCGTTAAATTGATTTCGTATTTCTCATTATCAAAATTATGCCAGAAACAAAGATCACTATGTATAAAATCACGTGCTGAATTCTTAACCACATTTCGATCAAAATACATTAAAAAACGATTCTTTTCAGGATCTGTAAAATAAGGGTTTTCGATCGAAGTGTTATATTGAATTGTAAACTCGTTTAGCTTTTTATCATCACTTACAATTTCAATCGAGGCATCTTTAAAAATGGTTCTGATATCGGTTCCGTTTCGATCACTAGAATAATTTAAAGCATAGAACAAGAAATTATTCCAGCTGTCAATTATTTCTCTTTTGTTAGTGTTTTTGAAATATTTACGCATATAATTGGCACGATTTCCTTTGTAAGTTGTAACCAATTTTAGTGTTCCTGTATTGTTTTGAGCACTTAAATCTACTTTCTCATTTATGCCATAATAAGAAAATTTATGAGGTTCTTTAATCTGCAATTCCTGATTCGGTTTAACTTCAAGATAATGCATAAAATAGATATAGCCACGATTTTCAACTAATCCAAATTCATCTCTAGAAGTTGCATCAACAAAATAAGTTTCGCCTTTGTAATTAATTTTTACAATAACGTGATTAAAAGTCAATAAAGATGGAAGGTAATATTTGATATAATGATCTGAGTTAAAGTTTACCAATACGACAGAAGAATCAACATTGATATAATCTAAAACAACTTTTAATAAAACCGATTTTGCTTTACAGTCCCCCTGTTTATTTTCATAAGTTACCGATGGTTCTTGTGGTTTGTGGCCGTTCATTTCATCAGCATTAAAAATATAGTAGATGTGACTCTGAACATAGTCAATAGCAAACTGTAACTTTTCGTCTTGGTTTGCTATAGCATCCAGTTTTTCAACAAGGTTTGGAGCAAATTCTTTTAGAGAAGCTTTATTGTATATTTCTTCATAAAGCGGAGAAATATAATTAGACAAATCGATCCAATTACGATCTGTCGCAAAATCAATAAAAGATGCAATTTCTCTATTAACGTCAAACGAGTTAATGTAATTTTCTTTTTCGATTACAAAACGCTCTCCTTTTTTTAGGTAATTGATTTCTGGTTCTATAACATTTCCTTCTTCATCTCTGAAAAATGTTTTTTTGTAAGCAATTGTTTCTTTTCTATCATTGATAAATGAAAACTTATATGTTCCGTAAGCCCAATAAGAACTTGGCGTTACATACACATATTTAAGAAACTCTTTTCGCATAAAATCGCGATCAGTAAAAATCTTTGTGCGTGAATCTTCGGTAATTAAAACGTCATATAAACGTAAATCTTTGATGGTAATATTTACTTTTTTATTACTGCTCAAAATACCGCCTTCGCTTTGATTTTCGCTATCCAAAACTTTAATTTTAGTATCTGCGATTTTATCAATTAAAACACCATCTCTCAAAACACTGATTCTGTGTATAACATAAGTCTCGTTTTCTTCTACAACAACATCTCGTACTGAAGCGCTTTCTAGATTTGATGGTTCGTTAAGTGTATAGGCAACACAGGCATATTCGCTGTTTTCAGTATCACTTGTGTAATAAACTTTATCTAAGAAATAGCAGAAATCACGTCCTTCGTCAACTTGTTTGTTAGAGAAATCGGATTCTTTTATATAGTTAATAAGTTGATCGTCGTTAATTGTAGGCGCCCAGCTTTCTGGTTTTTGAATTTTGTAGCTTTCTGATTCAATGATGTTTTCCATGTACTTTTTCTATAGGGGTATATTCTTACTTTTAAAACAGCTAAAATAATTAATAAATGACCATTTTCTTTCATTTTATTGTGAAATTTATAATAAAAAAAGCCTCACTAAAAGTGAGGCCACATTATAAATTATAAACAGGGACAAAGTTATTTTATAACAGTATTTACAAAATCCATGGCGCCAATTCCTTTATAAGAAGCATACAAAGCCTTATCAAAAGCTTCTTGTTTTGCTTTTTTGTTTTTTGCATCAGTTTCAACAATCATCTCGTTGAAAATTCTTTCCTGCTCTTCACTGTATTTTAATGAAGCCTCTAAGAGATAAGTCTTAGAAACAAAACCAAAAGAATTTAGAATTTTGCTTCTAATCTTTTGATTAAAATTTTTTAAAGGATTGGCATTCATAACTTTCTACATTTAATTTCTACACTCACTTTGAAGATAAATGGTAGCTTTGTATTATTTTCTTTGTTTTTCGATTTCAATTTTAACAATTAAAACCGTTAATGTGTTATTATGACGCAATGTACTTATTTATTTTAAATTTGATTTTAAATTTTCGTTAAAATTGTAGTTTAAACACTTCTGTTTTGATTGAAAATCATCTCTTTGGAAAAAATACATCAGTTTTCTAAAAATGAAGTAAATTGCAGAGTTATTAAAAGAAGAATTTATAAAGATTTTTGATGTTAAAAGACATTATAGATAATAACGAAAATTACCAGCCAGGACTTTCTATAGATTGTGTCATTTTTGGTTTTCATGATAATCAGTTAAAAGTTTTATTGATTAAAGTAGAACGAGCCAATAAATGGTCTTTACCGGGCGGGTTTATTCCTGTTGATCAGGATATAGATACTGCTGCAATAACGGTATTGAATAGCAGAACTGGTGTTGACGGTGTTTTTTTAAGACAATTTGCAACCTTTGGAAAAGTAGATCGTAACAAACAACATTTTGACAAAAAAATACTTGAATACCTGAAAATTGAAGAAGCAAAAGGAAAATGGCTCTTGCGCCGTTTTGTTACAATTGGATATTATGCTTTGGTCGATTTTTCTAAAATTCTTCCAAATCCAGCAAATAGACATGAAATTGTAGAATGGATTGATCATAAAGAAGTTCCAGAACTTATTTTGGATCATAGAGAAATTTTGGATAAAGCTCTGGATACTTTAAGAATTGAACTGAATTTAATGCCAATTGGTTATAATTTATTGCCAGAGAAATTTACAATTCCAGAATTGCAGAAATTATACGAAACAATTTTGGACAAAAAGTTGGACCGCCGAAATTTTTTAAGAAAAATAACCAATATCGGAATCCTCAATAAGCTTGATGAGAAGAAAAGCAATGTAGCGCACAAAGCTCCAAACTTGTATTCATTTGATAAAGAAAAATACGATGAGGTTCTTAAAAATGGACTAAATCAAGGCTGGTAAATTTTACATAACGAAGACCTAACAGGTTTTAAAACCTGTTAGGTCTGATAAAAAAGTCGATATGGTTTCAATTGAAGAATTCAGAAAATTAGCAATGTCATTTCCAGATGCAACCGAAGAACCTCATTTTGAGAAAACTTCTTTCCGAATCAAAAAGAAGATTTTTGCCACTTTTGACGAAAAAAATAATCACGCTGTTTTAAAATTAAACGAAATTGATCAATCGGTTTTTTGTGCGTCGAGCGAAAAGATTTTCTATGAAGTTCCAAATAAATGGGGAAAACAAGGCTGGACAATTGTCGAGCTTTCAAGAGTAAGACCCGAAATGTTTGAAGATGCGTTGATACGGTCTTACGAAACTGTAGCTTCACAAAAGAAATAAAATTGCTATCTCACAATTGTTCTAAAAGTCAAATTAACCCTCGCTTTTTGTGTAGTTTTTGTTGGAGGTAATCGATGAAGCCAATGTGTTTGCGTTTCGTCTTTCATGACCAATAAACTTCCATGCTCTAAAATCATAGAAACGGTTTCTTTAGATTCTTTATGTTTAAAAGCAAATTTGCGTTCTGCGCCAAAACTTACAGACCCAATTGCACCATTTTTCTTTAAATCTTTTTCAGCATCGCTGTGCCAAGCCATTCCTTCTTCGCCAGAATGATACAAATTCAGCAAACAGGAATTGAAAGTTTCTCCTGTTTTTTCTTCAATAATTTTTTTTAGTTCCAAAAGTTCAGGTGTCCAAGGCAAAGCTTTTTTGGTTGTATTCGAATATGTGTATTCAAATTCCTGATCGCCATACCAAGCTACTTTTCGTTTGGTTAAAATTAATTTTCCAAAGATGATGGCCTCGTCATTTTTCCATTCAATTGTATTTAATAAAATATCACGATAGAAATCGGCTTCTGTTCTCGAGAATAATTTTCCGTAATAATTCACCGTTCCATCTTTCGGAAGAAGATTGGTTGTTTCGTCTATTTGCGGATTAAATAAGTCCATTTTTGATATTCCAATTTCATACAATGGCCGCAAGGCCTAAAACCGTTTTGTTTGGCTTCGTTTTCAGAGGAAAAGAAGACACGGTTTTCTCGTTTCATTCTTTTTCCTGAGGAACATTTAAATGTTCCGTAGATTTTTAATTTTTGGTTGCCACCGAAACAAATTTCGCCTTTTTTAATTTTATTCCGAAGAACTAGATCGGTTATTTTACTATGCTCAATCATAATTTATATTGTTTTAGATTAATTTCTCGCAAAGTCGCAGAATCGCAAAGTTTAAGACTTATTAACCTTAAAAATTTAAGTCTGCTAAGTCTTAAAAATATTTCTTTGCGACTTCGCGACTTTGCGAGCAAAAATTAAGAAAGGGCATCATGAAAAATAATTCCCAGCGTATATCTTTCACCAGAATGCACTTCGCTTACGCCATGTTTCATATTCACGCGATAGTAACCTTTTGTGCCTTTTACAGGTCTGAAATTGGTAGTGAAAGCCAGAATATCTCCTTTTTTAGGTTTTAAAACAATAGCTTTAGATTGCGCTCTAGGAGTTTGTTGCGTCAGCACAAATTCACCGCCAGTAAAATCCTCATCGGGTTCAGACAAGAAAAGCACAATTTGAATGGGGAAATAAACATCTCCATACAAATCCTGATGTAATGTATTAAAACCGCTTTTTCCGTACTTTAAAATCAAAACTGTAGCTTTCAATTGATTGTTGTCGTGACATTGTTTTAATAATTCTTGATGTTGACTTGGAAAAACAGTATTGATGTTCAAGGCTTTCATCCAAGTATTTGCGATTGGAGCCAATTTGGGATAAATGGAAGAACGAAGATTCTGAATTAAATCTGGAAGCGGATAATTGAAATATTTATATTCTCCTAAACCAAATCGGTAGCGTTCCATTACAACCGTTTTTCGATATAAATTGGGATTTGGATAATTGGCTTTTAAAGATTCACATTCTTCATTGCTCAGAACATTTTGAAGAACAGCAAATCCATTTTCGTGCATTAATTCGGTTATATTTTCCCAATCTAAAGATTCTATATTTGTTTTCATGATTTTGTTTTTGATAAACCACCGTCAACTCTTATTTCAATTCCGTGAATATAAGAAGCATCATCTGAAGCCAGAAAAAGTGCTGTTTTGGCAATTTCAGATGGTTCTCCAAAACGTTTGAACGGAAGGGTAGGTGTAACAGCATCAATTGTATTTTGGATGTTTTCTGGGCTCATACCCGTATTATTGAAAATATTTGTGGCAATGTAACCTGGACTGATTCCGTTTACACGTATCTTTTTTGAAGTGCATTCAGCAGCAAAAGTTTTAATGAAAGACTGAACGGCAGCCTTTGCCGCTGTATAAATGGACATATTAGGCTGACCGATATCGGTTAAAAAAGTAGTATTTAAGATAATCGAACTTCCTTCTGGCATTAACGGTAAAACTTGCTGTACCGTAAAAAAAGTTCCTTTAACAATCATATTAAAAACCTCATCGAACTCTTCTATCGTAACGTTTTCAATAGAATTGAATTTCCCATATCCAGCATTTACAAATAGGATATCTATGGTATCAGTATATTTTTTTATCTGATTTTGAAGTTCGAAAATGTCTGATAATTGCCCTGCGTTTGATACAATTCCAATTGCGTTTTTTCCTAACTCTTCAACGGCTTTATTTACTGTTTTTTCACTGCGTCCCGTTATAATTACTTTTGCTCCATTATTGATAAATTCCTGAGCAGTTGCAAAACCCATCCCGTTGGTTCCGCCTGTAATAAAAGCAGTTTTGTTTTTTAGTTTTTCCATTTCGTATGATTTTAGAATGCAAAGTTTCTAAAATTGGAAAGGGTAAAAAATCCGAAACTTGCGGTTTTGGAGCTTTGGGATTTTTCGCCACGAATTCACGAATTATTTTTAAAATCTATGTGCATAGAATTAGTTTAATTCGTGAATTTGTGGCTAAAAAAATTAAAGATTTATCTGCGCACCTTCCCAGCCAATTATTGCTGTTTTTCTGGTCTTCCCCCACATATAACCACCAAAGGTTCCAGAAGACTGAATCACGCGATGGCACGGAATTAAAAATGCAACGGGATTGCTGCCAATTGCAGTTCCTACAGCGCGAGAAGCATTTGGTTTTTGAATTTGATGCGCAATTGAACCATAAGTAGAGAGCTGTCCCATTGGGATTTTCAATAAGGCTTCCCAAACTTTCAGTTGGAAATCGGTTCCTTTTAGATGCAGTTTTATTTCTGATAATTTACTCCAATCATTTTGGAAAATAAATAAAGCATTTTGCTGTGCTAAATCTAGTTTTTGGATAAAAGAGGCATTCGGAAATTTATCTTTCAATGCAATAAGTCCTGTTATTTCATCTTCGGCGAAAGCCATAAAACAAACGCCTTTTTGGGTCGATGCAACAATAATATTTCCAAACGGACTTTCTGCATAACTGTAATTGATGGATAGATTTTTTCCGCCGTTTTTATATTCGGCTGGTGTCATTCCTTCGATATTTACAAATAAGTCATGAAGTCGGCTTGTGCCTGAAAGTCCAGTTTCGTATGCAGTTTCAGAAACAGAGGCTTGGTTTTCTTTGAGCAATTTTTTGGCGTGCTCGATGCTTGTATATTGTAAAAACTTCTTCGGACTTGTTCCTGCCCATTCGCTAAAAAGTCTCTGAAAGTGAAATGGACTCATATGCACTTTTTCAGCCACTTCATCCAGATTAGGCTGATCCTTAAAATTAGCTTTGATATAATCTATAGCTTCGGCAATGCGATTATAATTGATGGTTTCCTGTGTGTTCATTTTCTTTCCATTTTATAATACAAAGATCGATTGGTTTTGGCAGGTATGAAATCTGAAACTTGCTTTATTTTTTTGTTTCAGGTTTCAAGTCTCACGTTCCAACTTAACTTGAAACCTGAAACTTGAAACAAAATTTTACAATTCTTTTTCCATTTTATAGTTAATCAATTCAACGCCCAAACGAATATTTCTTTGTTCAGCTTTTACAGCAAATCCTTTTTTCTCAAAGAATGGTTTTGCAGTGATGCTTACGTCTGAAGTTATTATTTTTGAATGTTGACTTTTGGCTTCTATTTCTAATTCTGTTAAAAGTTTATCGGCAATTCCCTGTCGTTGAAAGTCTTTGTGAATGTAGAAGAAATCAATATAGTTTCCATCTTTTAAAGTTCCAAATCCAGAAATCTTATTTTCAATAACAGCTAGTAATACAAATTGATTTTTGATTACTTCAACCCAGCGCTCCATATTTTCTGCTCCTGAAGTCCAAACTTCAATCTGAGCAGCATTATAATCATCTTTGCAGACTGATCGAATGGTTTGGACAAATAATTCCTGCATTTCGGGAAGGTCTGAGATTGTAGCTTTTTTGAAAATCATATAAGTGTTTGATTTTTAGAAAAATGTCGATCTTGATAGTATCATTTGATAGTATCATTATCTTGTTTAATGAGCTGTAGTTTTAGAAAAAACATTAATCACAACTACGCCAATTATAATTAAAGCTAAGCCAATAATGGCTGGCAAATCTGGAATTTCTTTGAAGAAAATAGCTCCAATTGTTGTAATTAAAACAATCCCAACTCCCGACCAAATGGCATAAGCAAAACCTACAGGAATGGTTCTGATTGCGAAGCTCAAACAATAAAACGCGCCACAATATCCAATAATGGTAATGATACTTGGAATGAGTTTGGTAAATTCTTCAGACTTTTTTAATGCTGAGGTAGCAATGATTTCGAATAGTATAGCGATAAATAAAAATAAAAAATTCTTCATGATTGTCGTTTTTTACAAAGTTAAGCTTTGTTTAAAACGTAAAGGAATTTATTTATCGAATATGAATTTCAGTCTCATTATTTTTTACTTCATCAAAACAATCGATGCATAGCATTTGAAAATCGGCTTTGGCTTGAAAAACCTCAGTCCATTCTTCGCCATTATCAAGAAGCCATTGTTCGCATGCTCCACACCAAGCAATTTGTGGAAGATCTTCTTCGGCTTCTGAATAGTAAAAACCTACTTTTTCTTTAGAGTCTGTTGCCATTGCAATATGAATACAGCCAAAAGTCATTTCTTTTGTGCCATGGGTTTCGCATAAAACTTTTTCAATCATATTTTTTGATGTTATGTAGCTTCAAAATTAAACTTTAAATTTTAGAGTCGTAAATAATATTGTATTATTTAAGGTTCTTGGTTTAAGTGTGCGTGAGGGATAGGAGCTGTCCGCCGCGGCGGAGCGGATAGCCCGACATAATTTAAGAAAAGGCCTAATACGCGCAAAGCATATCAGGCCTTTTCTTAAATTATGGCACGCCCAGATTATTTTAGATTTCTGAATTGAGATTTTAGATTTAATTGTTTTCTCTCACGGATTGAGTGATAGTCCTACGCTGAAAAATAATCTTACTTTGTCAATATTATTGATCCAAGAAGTATCAAAATGAATTGGGCCTAAAATGGATTGATAGGAAATCGCTGCGCCTCCTGATATTACAAGACTGGTTTCTAAGTTATCATCCCAATTTCCTTTTGGATTGAAGGCATGTTTTATATAATCGTTAAAATTATCAAAACCTACAGAAGCAAGATTGAAATGAGGAGTAAGATAAATTTTCCCGATCAAGTTTATTTGAGATCCAAGTTTGAGCCCCATATATTGCGTTACATTCAGTTCATCTTCATGAAGCCCTGCAAATGAGAAGCGATTACTGCCAGAACTTGGAATAATGCCACCTATAAAATATTTTGCAGCATAACCAAGTCCTGAAAACGGAAGATCGTCATTTTTCTCTTTATCCTGAAAAATAAAATAAGAGTCGAATCCTATAATTCCTGTAATTTTCTTTTTTATGGGTAATCTCTTCTCATAAGTTAAACCCAATTTGGTGTAGCCATTTGTTGAGCCAGAAATACGCTTAAAGTCTGGATCGTAAAGTGAGGCATCAAGATCGGTAAGAAGTGATCGCGCTATGTTTGATTTTATAATAGTTCCGTCGGTAGCAAAGAAAACTTTATCCATGTCATTATAAGAATAATGCAAGTTGAACTCGATATTGTTAAAGCTGTAGTTGTTGATGCTTAAATAATTGGGGTTGTATTCACGGTCATATTTAGGTTTTAGATTCGTGTAACTATAGTTTAGTCCAAAACCGACATAACTTTTTAGAGAATTTAAATTTCTGTTTATCTCATTGTTGATTTCAACAGTGTTGTAAAGTATATTATCTGATGCTTTACCATTGATATAAATTTCTTGGCGAAGTAAAGCTCCATAGGCCTCAGACATCCACCACCATTCTCGGTGTTGTCCAAAATTTTTCTGATAATTGATTCTGGCTTTTGGCTGTTCGGCAATATCTACCGTTAGGAGAAGGCGTGATGCATCGGCAAGAACATTTCTTCCTGTATAGTTAAAAATTATACCTACACCTCTGTAAGTGTCATAATGCACGGATGTATTTAGCTGGTTTTTGGCACGTTCAAATCCGAATAAGGTAATGCCTAATTTATCTTCGTCTTTGATGAAATAACTGTAGGTGATCTCGTCAAAAAGATTGGTTCCCATTGCTCTGTTAATACCCGCTATTAAATCTTTGGTGGTATATTTTACATGAGTTTTAAGATTGGCTCTTCCGACAACCAACGGCATATTTTCCGGACTTATTTTTTTATAAACTATAGTGTCTAGAACAAACTCATTTGGCATATCGGGCAATTTGTGAGTTCGTTGCTGAAATCCTTTTAACTTTTCTGATAGGGCAACTAAAGCGGGAAGATTTTGATCTGTGGCAATTTTACCGTCCTTGTAGATTTCGTTGCTATTGGCAAAATCGGCAGTAGAAAAACGGAGATTAGGTAAGTGATCGACCAATATTGTACATAAATCACGATTTGCAGGATTTTTGATGTTACTCGGAAACATACTGGTCTGCATTAATATGGTCATAAGATTGTTAAGCTTATCGACAGGTTCCATTCCGCCCCCGACATCACTTCCAATAATAATATCGGCACCCATTTGTTTGGCAACATCAGTAGGGAAATTATTTAGGACTCCGCCGTCTACCAAAACTGTTTTCCCGTAAGGCATGGGCTTGAAGATGGCTGGCAGCGACATGCTGGCACGCATGGCGTAAGATAAACTCCCTTTGCTTAAAATAACTTCTTTTCCTTCGACCAAATCTGTGGCCATCGCCCTGAAAGGAATCGGAAGACTATCAAAATCTTTGACATTGTATACAGGAAAGGTTAATTCAGAAAGGTATTCTCTTAAGTTTTGGTCATTTAACAGAGATCCAATACTGTTAAGTTTTCCGTCTTTAACGCCTATTCCGACTAAATATCTTTGAAATTCTCTTTTTTCTTCTGCGCTTACAGCTCGTAATGATTGGCCGCCGCCTAAGAGTTTATCCCAATAAATATCTTTAGTGATTTTTTCTATACTGTCACCAGAATATCCCATTGCATATAAGCCACCTATAATACTTCCCATACTGTTTCCAACAATAAGGTCTGGAACAATGTGAAGAGAATCTAGTTTTTGTAAAAGAGGGATATGCGCAATTCCTTTTGCACCACCACCACTTAAGACCAATACAACTTTAGGCTTTTTTTCCTGAGAAAAAATAATCAGCGGAAGGCTTAATAAAAACAAGAATACGAATAAATAAGATGTTTTTTTCAAGATTACAGTGTTTATGTAGTTGAGAAATAGTAACTTATTTTAATTATTAAAATTAAGAGATATTCTTTAAAAAGCATATTTTTTATAGAAATCTTTTTTGTCTGCTAAAAACAAAACCCGACAAGTTTTAAAAACTGTCGGGTTTGAAATATGTAATTAAAGAAATCTAAAATCAGAAATCTTCAATCTAAAATCAATTAGTATCTGTAGTATTCTGGTTTGAATGGACCTTGAACTTCAACACCAATGTAAGCAGCTTGATCTTCACGTAAAGTTTCTAATTCAACACCTAATTTAGCTAAGTGTAAAGCAGCAACTTTTTCATCTAAATGTTTTGGTAACATGTAAACTTCATTTTTGTAAGCTGCACTGTTTTTCCATAATTCGATTTGAGCTAAAGTCTGGTTTGTAAATGAGTTACTCATTACAAAACTTGGGTGACCTGTAGCACAACCAAGGTTTACTAAACGACCTTCAGCTAAGATAATGATATCTTTTCCAGCGATAGTATATTTGTCAACCTGAGGTTTGATTTCGATTTTAGAAGCACCGTGGTTTTTGTTTAACCAAGCCATGTCGATTTCGTTATCAAAGTGTCCGATGTTGCAAACAACAGTTTTGTCTTTCATTTTTTCGAAATGACTACCAACTACGATATCTTTATTTCCTGTAGTTGTAATGATGATATCAGCATTAGCAATTACAGTATCTAATTTTTTAACTTCGTAACCGTCCATTGCAGCTTGTAAAGCACAAATTGGATCGATTTCAGTAACTGTTACAATAGAACCAGCACCTCTAAAAGAAGCAGCAGTTCCTTTTCCTACGTCACCATATCCACAAACGATTACTCTTTTTCCAGCTAACATTAAGTCAGTTGCACGACGAATAGCATCTACTGCAGATTCTTTACATCCGTATTTGTTATCAAATTTAGATTTAGTAACAGAGTCGTTAATGTTGATAGCAGGCATTGGTAAAGTTCCAGCTTTTACTCTTTCGTAAAGTCTGTGAACACCAGTTGTAGTTTCTTCAGAAAGACCTTTAATTCCAGGAACTAATTCTGGGTAACGGTCAATAACCATATTTGTTAAATCTCCACCATCATCCAAAATCATGTTCAATGGTTTTCTGTCTTCACCAAAGAATAAAGTCTGCTCAATACACCAGTCAAATTCTTCTTCATTTAAACCTTTCCAAGCGTACACAGAAATTCCAGCAGCAGCAATTGCAGCAGCAGCCTGATCCTGAGTAGAGAAAATGTTACAAGAAGACCAAGTAACTTCTGCACCAAGAGCAATTAAAGTTTCGATCAAAACAGCAGTTTGAATCGTCATGTGTAAACATCCAGCAATACGAGCACCTTTTAATGGTTGTTCGTCTTTGTATTCAGCGCGAAGTGCCATTAAACCTGGCATTTCAGCTTCAGCTAGTTCAATTTCTTTTCTTCCCCAAGCCGCTAGAGAAATGTCTTTTACTTTATAAGCCACATAAGGCGTAGTTGTAGTACTCATTTATATTATATTTGTATAATTGTAAAATTTTTGCAAATTTACGGAATACCTTTTTATTTTTACTAATTTCTGTCAGATTTGTGAAATCTTTAATTTCTTAATCTCTAGAATGTTACTCTGAAAATTGTTTTTAACCATATAAGTGATGTAAGTTCTTTTAAAAAAGATTCGGAAACTATTACCTTTGTTGCGAATTGCTTATATTTACTAATGCATTCTTTAAGCCAACAGCTATATTTTCTTTAATGCTTATATGGTTTAAAATTTACCACCAATAATTTATAATTAACCATTTACAATTCATAATTAAAAAGAAATGCCTTTATTTCAAACCATACAATTCAACGAAACTACTAAAATCTTAATTTGGGAAATAACCGAATCATTTGATGAATTGTACAGTCGTGTTACCTTAAAAGAAAAAACACAGCGAAGACTGGACGGAATGAAATCTCAGATGCATCAGCGTGCTTTTTTAAGTGTGCGAATGCTAATTCAGGAAATGGGTTTTACTGATAAAGATTTGCATTATGACGAATTCGGGAAACCGTATTTCGATTGTGATAATCATATCTCAATTACACATTCGTACCATTTTGCGGCAATCATTATAAGCAAAGAAAAGGTTGGAATTGATATGGAATTGCAACGAGAGAAAATTCAAAAAATCGCTGATAAATTTACAGATTATGAATGCGAGTATTTAGAACCGAAATCTACAAAAGAATACATAAAAAAACTTACCGTTATCTGGGGTGCTAAAGAGGCGATCTTTAAAATAAGAAATGAAAAAGGTATAAGTTTTAAAGATCATATAAATGTGAGCAACTTTTCTTTAGAAGAAACCCAAACGAAGGCAAGTCTTCATTTTGATAATTTAATTAAGGATTTTGATGTACATTATCAGGAAATCAAATCAGATAATTTTGAAGGAACTTTTACTTTAGTTTATGCTTTTGAGAAATAGATTTTAGTCTCAGTCTAAGTTTTCAGTTTAAACTTCACTTTCTTTTTGTCTATGCTGAAACATACTCATGTACAGAAAAGTACTCATTTTACGTGCACGTCTTTTTAGTGTTTCAGCGTTTTCTCCTTCAAAATGTTCGTCAATAGTCTGGAACCAATGATTGAGCCAGATTCCGAATTCGTTTGCTGTAATTTTTTCATCAAAATGAGCATCAACTTCATTATGTACCGCATGAGGATTTCCTTTGTATTTGCGAACACCAAAAAGGTTGGTTTCCCAAAAATCAGTCAGTTTTTCTAGATGCGCATCCCAATCAGAAATCATTTCATTAAAATAAAAGCCGATTTCTTTGTCGGCTCTTATTTTAGCATAAAATTGATGCACTAAAAAAGATACATCATCTCTATTTTCTATTTGTTTTTTCATAGGATAAAACTATTCAAGAGTATAAAAAATACACTTAAAGTTGCGCTTAACATAATAAGATTGAAAACTACTTTGTGTTTCATTTGTGCTAAGATAGATGTATTTGCGAAAACGCAAGCTAAAACAATAATTCCAAGCTGAATCATTTGCGGAATAGAAGTTCCGTTGGCTAAAACATACATAGCTGCAGCGCCTCCTAAACAGCTTTGTCCAATTACTGCCATTGCAGCAGAGCCCATATAGTTTCTATTGAAAATGTCGAATGTTGTTTGATATAGTGTCATGATATTCAGTTTTTTATATCAACAAAATTACAGCTACAATGGTACTGCATTTTATGATTAAAATCATAAAACGAGAATTTTTTTATCTGTATACTTTTCGGTTAATAATCTTTAATTCGCCTTTTTTTTCTAATGCTTTTATCGCTCTAATGACGGTTTCAACCCGTAAACCAGTTAAATCTCCGATCTGCTGTCTGGTAAAATTAATGAGATAACCACTTTTGTCTTTTTGAAAATTGAAGTAAGCAATTCCGTGGTCTATTAATTTTAAAACGCGATGTTCAGGTTCATGCGTAGATATTTCAGCGGCCATAACCGATTTGTAGTACAAGCGTTGCGCTAGATTTTCGATTGCTTTAATACTGACTTTTGGATTTTCTTCTAAAAGCTTCATAAAGTTTTCTTTTGGAAGAATAAAAAGCTCGGTATTTTCAACAGCAATTGCATTTGCTGGATATTTTTGATTTAAAAACAATGGAGGTTCTCCAAAAGATTGTCCGTTATAAAAAATGCCTTGAATAAATTCACGTCCATCATCATTATAATTACTCATTTTTACTTCGCCAGAAATAATCTGGTAATAGTTGGATGGCAAATTTCCTTCTTCTAAAATTACATCATTTTTATCAAATGATTTTTTTATAACTCCGTACTTTTCTAGTAATTCAACTGTAATCATAATGTGTTATTTACGTTATCAAAAGACGTTCAACAAATATAATTTATTCAAAATAGTTCTTCTGCATTAAAAATCTTTTACTTTTACACCCCGTTATGCAAGAACAAATACTCACTATTAGACAACAGATTTTAGAAGCTAAAAGCAATGGCCAAAAATTATTGGCAGTGCTTTTGGATCCTGATAAAATTGTGTTGGAAAATATCAATCGTTTAATTGAGAAAATAAACCAGTCGCCTGCAACTCATATTTTTGTAGGAGGAAGTATTGTTCAGAATAACATTTTAGAAGAATTGATTTCGGAGTTAAAGCAAAAAACAAATCTTCCTGTTATTTTGTTTCCTGGAGACCCTTCTCAGATTTCGCCACAAGCAGATGGTATTTTATTCCTGTCTTTATTGTCTGGCCGAAATCCAGATTATTTGATAGAATATCAGGTTCAGGCGGCTCCAATTCTTAAAAAAACAAATTTAGAAGTTATTTCTACAGGTTATATTTTGATTGAAAGCGGCAACGAAACTGCCGTTGCTCGTGTGAGTAAAACAAAACCTTTGAGTCGCGAAAATCTTGATTTGGTTTTGGCAACTGCACAAGCGGGAGAAATGTTAGGAAATCAGCTCATTTATTTAGAGGCGGGAAGTGGTGCAAAACAGCCTGTTCCAACGGAAATGATTGAACTTGTTTCTCAAAATATTCAAATTCCTGTTATTGTTGGTGGAGGAATTGTAGATTTGCACGGAATTCAAAAAGCATATAACGCTGGCGCAGATTTAGTTGTTATTGGAACTGCTTTTGAAAATAACAGTCGTTTTTTTGAGTTATAAAAAACAAATACCACATTTTCATGATAGATTTTTTTTTAGAAAGTTATAAAAATGCACCGCTATGGCATATTGCTTTGGAGTTCTTGGTATTTGTTTGCGGAATTTTAAGCGTTTGGTTTGCTAAAAAAGAAAACATTTGGGTTTACCCTACCGGACTAATTGCGACGGCAATATCAGTATATCTTCTTTATGTTGCAGGTTATATTGGGGACATGATTATTAATGCTTATTTTTCGATTATGAGCATTTACGGTTGGTATGTTTGGGCAAAAGGTGGGACTGCAGAAGACAATCTGCCAATTACCCGTACAAATTTTAATGAAAAAATAATCGGAATCTTACTGTTTGTTGTGACTGTTTTTGTAGTTTTCGGGATTTATAAATATTTTGATTACGAAATACATCCAGACAATTACGTCGATATGATTTCATCCGGAATATTTTTCGCAGGAATGTGGTATATGGCCAGAAAAAAAATAGAAAACTGGACACTTTGGATTATTGGTGATATTATTGTTGTGCCCCTCTATGCTTATCGTGGTTTAGGGATGTTGGCGCTACAGTATATAATTTTTACAATTTTGGCTATTTCAGCTTATTTAGAATGGAGAAAGATCTTAGACAGCAAAAAACAAATATCATAAAAATTGCTTTGTTTGGTCCTGAAAGTACAGGAAAAACAACCTTAGCAAAACAGCTTGCAGATTACTACGAAACCGAATGGGTTCCTGAGTTTGCACGCGACTATCTGCAAGAAAAATGGGAAGAGAATAAGCATATTTGCGTTGCAGATGATATGATGCCAATTGCGTATGGTCAAACTGCATTGGAAAATGAAAAACTGGCAAAAGCAGACAAATACTTGTTTTGCGATACCAATCTGATGGTAACCAAAGTATTTTCTGAAATGTATTACGGTTTTTGTGACCCGCTTTTAAATGAAGCAGCATTGAAACATGAATACGATTTGTTTTTCCTTACCGACATTGATGTTCCTTGGGAAAAAGACGATATTCGCGATACTCCAGAAGGGAGAGAAACTGTATTTTCTGTTTTCAAACAGACTTTAATAGATACAAAAAAGCCTTTTATAACCTTATCCGGGGACAAAGAAACACGTTTAGCAAAAGCAACAGCTATTATTGATGAATTGACTTTAGCTAAAGAGAATGATTTTTCGTCTAATGATTTTGTACAGATCTATAATAGAGGAATTGCTTTTGAGACTATTTTAAAGCAATTAAAAAGTTTTAAAAAAGGAATCTCAAAAAGTGATTTAATTAAGCCCGCTACAATCAATGATGGAATTTTAAATTTATCAGACAACGAATTCCAGCAGAAAGCATTATTTTTTGATCAGCAAAAGGATAAGTTTAAAATTAAAAAATTTGTTCCAGCGTCTGGTGCAGCAACAAGAATGTACAAATTCTTAATCGCATTTCTGAATGATTTTGATATTACAAAAGAAACCATAAATGCCTATATCAACAGAAAAAATGATAAAGAACTTGCCATTTTTATTGTTGGTATGGAAAAGTTTCCCTTCTTTGAAAAGGTGGATAAAAAACTAAGAGAAATTTATCGTGATTTTGAGACTTTAGAAAGAGATTATAAAAATTATTATTTTATAAAACTGCTATTATCTGCAGATTATTTTAACTCAGCAAATAAGCCCAAAGCGGTTTTGCCATTTCACCAATATGATACTCATATTGCCAATCCGATTGAGGAGCATTTAAATGAATGCGTACATTATGCATCATCAAAAAATGTATCTCATTTGCATTTTACAGTTTCAGAAATACATCAGTATTTATTTGAAAAAGCAGTTGATGAAATTAAAGAAAAAATAGAAAAGCCTTCAGGAATTAAGATTGATATAGGATATTCATATCAAAGTAAAAGCACAGATTCTATTACAATAGATTCAAAAAATAAGCTGGTAAAAGATAAAAATGATAATTTAATTTTCAGGCCAGGAGGACATGGCGCTTTGATTGAGAATTTAAATAATCTTGATGCCGATGTAATTTTTATTAAAAATATAGATAATGTAATTCAGAATCATATTGATCAAATTACATTGTATAAGAAAGCTTTGGCAGGTGTTTTGGTCGAAATGCAGCAAAAAGTTTTTGAGTACTTAAAATTAATAGATCAAGAGAAAATTCAGGAAGACAATATTGAAGAAATACTTCTTTTTTTAGAGAAGCGTTTTAGTGTTGAAATGACTGCAGATTTCAATAAATTTACTTTCAAAAATAAAATAAATAAACTGAAAGAACTTTTAGATAAGCCAATTCGTGTTTGCGGAATGGTTAAAAATGAAGGAGAGCCAGGAGGTGGGCCATTTTGGGTTATGAATAAAAAGGGTATAAAATCACTTCAGATTGTAGAAACATCTCAGGTTGATTTAGAAGATAAAAAACAAGAGAAAATTTTAGCTGAAGCGACACACTTTAATCCGGTTGACTTAGTTTGTGGTATAAAAAACTATAAAAACGAAAAATTTGATCTTCTTCAATATGTAGATCAAGAAACTGGATTTATTGTAGAAAAAAGCATTGATGGGAAATCGGTTAAAAATTACGAATTACCAGGATTATGGAACGGATCAATGGCTAATTGGTTAACCGTTTTTGTGGCAGTTCCATTAATTACATTTAATCCAGTGAAAACGGTAAATGATTTATTGAAAGCGGCGCATCAGCCACAATAATATGGATGCGGAAAAAATCATATCAGAGTTAAATTTCAAAGCTGTTCGAAGCAGTGGAGCAGGTGGGCAAAATGTGAATAAGGTTTCGTCTAAAGTTGTTCTGAATTTTGACCTGAATGCTTCGCAAGCTTTATCTGAAGAAGAGAAACTGCTTTTGCAGCAAAATATTGCAGCAAGATTAACCTCGGAAAACACCTTGATCTTAAACTGCGACGAAGATCGTAGTCAACTTAAAAACAAAGAAATTGTAACAAAACGATTTCTGGAAATTATCAAAAAAGGACTTTATGTTCCTAAAATTAGGAAATCAACAAAGATTCCAAAAGCGGTAGTTAAGAAAAGAATCAAAGACAAAAAGAATGTTTCTGACTTGAAGCAATCAAGAAAAAAACCAAAAATAGATTAAATCTCAATTTTAAAGTTCCAAATTCCACAAGACTAATTAAAAGTAAGTTTTTGGAATTTGGAATTTCTTTTTTTGGAGTTTTAAATATTTTAACACTAAATTTGCATTGTCTCAAAGGGGTGCTCTAAATAACGAGCTGAGATCATACCCAAAGAACCTGAGCGAGTAATGTTGCTAAGGGAAAAACGACACTATTGAGCGTGCACACTTTATTTTGTCGTGAAACAATTTATTAATTTAACAAAGAATAATTCCCCCTTTTATTCGTAATTCTTTACGAATGAAAACAGTTTTTAAAGGTGCTGAGGTACAAAGGTACAAAGGTACAGAGGTTCGATTTGTGAGAACCAAAATCATTTTCTTTACTCTATTTTCTTTTTTCTATTCTCTAACTTTTTTCGCGCAACAGCAAGATTCTACCAAAGTAAATCAGCTTGATGATGTATTGGTTTCTGCAGTTCGTGTTACTTCAAAAACACCAGTGAGTTTTAGTAATATGGATAAAAAGGAAATTAAGTATAGAAATTTAGGTCAGGACATTCCTGTTTTGATGAATTATCTTCCTTCAGTGGTAACAACTTCAGATGCAGGAAATGGTGTTGGATATACTGGAATTAGAGTGCGTGGAAGCGATGCAACACGTGTAAACGTAACCATAAACGGAATTCCGTACAATGATGCTGAAAGTCAGGGAACTTTTTGGGTAAATATGCCCGATTTTGCTTCTTCTGTAGAAAGTCTTCAATTGCAGCGTGGAGTTGGAACATCAACAAATGGGGCAGGTGCTTTTGGTGCCAGTTTAAATATGCTTACAGATAGTTATGCAAGAAAAGCGACAGGTGAGATTTCAAGCTCTGCAGGATCATTCAATACAATTAAAAATACTGTAAAGTTTAGCACTGGTTTATTAAATGATCATTTTGAAATTGCTGGACGTTTGTCTACAATAAAAACGCACGGATATATTGACCGCGGAAGTGCTGATTTAAAATCATATTTCTTGCAGGGAACTTATGTTGGCAAAACCACTTTGATTAAAGCCTTGGTTTTTGGTGGAACTCAAAAAACGTATCAATCTTGGAACGGAATTGATGCAGAAACGCTTAATACAAATCGTACTTTTAATTCTGCCGGAATGTATACAGACGATGCAGGAAATGTTCATTTCTATGATAACGAAACCGATAATTACAATCAGGATCATTATCAATTACATTGGAGTGAATCTATTTCTGATAAATGGAGTACAAACCTAGCATTTCATTACACAAAAGGAAAAGGATATTACGAAAATTATAAGGAAGATGAACCTGTTGAAGGTTATGGGCCAATTAAGCCAACAAAAACAGTTGAAGATGACAATGGGAATTTAGTTCCAGTAACCGATTTGATTCGTCAAAAATGGTTAGATAATGATTTCTACGGAACGACTTTTTCTGCTAAATATGTGACAGAAAAACTAAATGTTATTTTAGGTGGAGGCTGGAACAAATATGAAGGCGATCATTTCGGAAAAGTAATCTGGGCGCAATATTCAGATCAATCAGCGTTAGGGGCTCATTACTATGATGATTATTCGTCTAAAATAGATGGTAATATTTTTGCGAAAGCAAATTATCAATTCACAGAAAAATTAAGTTTCTACGGAGATTTGCAATACAGAAATGTGAAATATAAAGCAAATAGTAAAGAAACTGGTTTAGTAGACGATAATTTTAATTTCTTTAATCCGAAAGCTGGTTTGAATTACGCTTTCAACGAAAAAAACACGTTGTATTTCTCTTACGCAAGAGCAAATCGTGAACCAAATAGAACAGATTACGAAGGTGGAAATGTAAAACCAGAAAAGCTAAATGATTTTGAATTAGGATGGAGATTCAATTCAGAGAAATTTCAATTGAATTCTAATTTGTATTATATGGGATACAAAGACCAGTTGATTTTAACGGGAAGATTAGACGATGTTGGAAATCCTATTCGAGCAAATACTGAAAAAAGCTACCGTTTAGGTTTTGAATTTGATGCGACGATTGCGCTTTCTGAGAAATTCACGTTAAGACCAAACTTTACTTTAAGCAGCAACAAAAATGTAGATTTAGCAGTTGATGGCGAATTTTACGGAACAACTAAAATTGCGTATTCTCCAGAAGTAATTGCAGGAAACGTTATTGTGTATAAACCTATCGAGAGATTATATCTTTCATTATTGCAAAAATATGTTGGAGAACAGTATATGAACAATATTGAACTTCCAGCGGCAAAATTGGCCGATTATTTTGTAAACGATTTTAATGCATCTTACGAAATAAAACCAAAAACGATTTTTCAATCTATAACAATTACAGCTTTAGTAAATAATATTTTCGATAAAAAATATGTTTCAAACGGAGCAATGTGGGATATTTATCCATACTATTATCCTCAAGCAGGAACAAATTTCCTAATTGGTTTGAGCTTGAAATTCTAATGAAGCGAAGACACAAAAAAGCCTGAAAGTAGTTTCAGGCTTTTTTGTTTTTAATTGTATACGTGAATGACAGTTCCAGAAGATTCGACGCGATATTGTTTCATCGGATATTCTTTTCCGCCAAGTCCTGTAAATAAGTTATATTGAGTTTTGTCGCAAGAACAAACAGCGTAAATCCCGTCAATTGTCATTGCAGTACAAGAATTTAAAGCTTGGTTTGGGCACGCAGCATCAAAAGCGGTATAAGTTCCTTCTCCAGTTTTCATTACAATAATTCCTTTTGCGCCATAATTTGCAACATAAACAGGATTACTGGGATGTATTAATTTGTTATAAGTTGGAAGATTAGTGTCGAGATAAGCGTTTACCGAATAGTTAGGAATGTTCGGATTGTTATTGCTTCGATTATTGTCACTGCAAGCAAATAAAACTGCTGTAAATGCGATAAAAAACCAGATTTTTTTCATTATTTGAATAAGAATTAGTTAAAACAAAAATAATTTATTTAGATTTGAAATCTATATGATTAACATATAATTATGTACTATTAAAAATTATAGTATATTTGTGGTAAGAAAATCCCGTCGCGATGGGATTTTTTGTATTTATATAAACGATGAAGTTATGAGTAAAGTATCTTATTATACAGCAGAAGGATTAAAAAAATTAAAAGATGAATTGGAGCATTTAAAGAGTGTAATGCGTCCAAAGGCATCTCAAGATATTGCAGACGCAAGAGATAAAGGAGATTTGTCTGAAAATGCAGAATATGATGCAGCAAAAGAAGCGCAAGGTTTATTAGAAATGAGAATTGCTAAACTTGAAGAGGTATATGCAAATGCAAGATTAATTGACGAATCGCAATTGGATGTTTCTAAAGTTTTGGTTTTATCGAATGTAAAAATCAAAAACCAAAGCAACGGAATGGAGATGAAATATACGCTTGTTGCAGAAAGCGAAGCAGATTTAAAAACAGGTAAAATCTCTGTAACTTCTCCGATTGGAAAAGGTTTGCTCGGGAAATCTGTCGGAGAAGTAGCTGAAATTACAGTTCCAAACGGAGTTTTGAAATTTGAAATTCTAGAAATTTCGAGAGACTAAGTCATTGCGCGGAACGAAGCAATCACAGTATAAAGATTTAAAAATAAACCATGAGCTCAATATTCACTAAAATAGTTAACGGAGAAATTCCTGCATATAAAATTGCTGAAGACGAAAATTATTTAGCATTTTTAGATGTAAATCCAAACGCAAAAGGACACACGCTTTGTATTCCGAAACAAGAAATCGACAAGATTTTTGATATGGATGACGAACTGTATTTGGGTTTAATGAAGTTTTCTAAAAAAGTTGCGGCAGCTTTAGAAAAAACTGTTCCATGCAAAAGAATCGGAATCGCAGTTGTTGGGCTTGAAGTTCCTCACGCTCACGTGCATTTGATTCCATTAAATCATATGGATGAAATGCGTTTTATTGATAAAGTTTCGCTTTCAAAAGAAGAATTTGAAGCTTTGGCAAAAGATATTCAATCAAATTTATAGAATCACCAGATTGAATTAAGCCGAAACCTTTTCAATCTAAAAAAGCCTGCTTTTCTGAACTAGAAAAGCAGGCTTTTTTTTAGAATTCTCCTAAACTTTTCTAAGAAAGCATACTTTTAAAAACTACTGAAACTACTGATTTCTAGGCTTAAAAATCTTTTTTAATATCCAGCTTTATAATAGTTTTACCCTTTTAAAAAAGGCGATAAATTATTGTTATTTCTTGCAAATTTCTAAATGACAAAAAAAATTAAATGATATAACTATGATTAGAAAGAACCATACAATCGTACTTGAAGATACCAGTCCTTCGGAAATGGCAAGATTTAGACAAATTATGCTCAACATTTGGAGACAGCAGATTGAGGATGATAAGAATGCTATTGAGATGGAAAGTTTTATTAAAGAGCAGCAGGAAAAAACTACAGAGCCTAAAGAAAAATATACTACTACTTGGCTTGGAGAAGTCGTATTAAATAGCGATCTTCACGGCTTTAATTATAGGAATAATCCTAAACAAAATATCTTTAATACATCTACAGGAGATTTTGTTGATGCCATAGAAGATAAGTTTATTGATTCTAGTGTAAGCGTAAACGGTCATTTTTATAATAAAAATGGAACGTTTGAAGGAAAAGTAAATATTTCAAATAACAAAGGAAGCGTTAATGATGTATATGTCTGCGATGGGAAAGGAAATGCAAAAGATACATTTGTAAATGCAATTAAATTAGATATATCACATGAAAATTTTTGCTATATAGCAGGGGTGATAAATGCCGAGGATTCGAGTACTTTTGAAAGTGCAGCTGCAACTACTCAGGCTACATTTAATGCCGTTAAGTTTGAAAAAGGGGACAAACTTTCTATGGAAGAACAGGGGAAATTAGCAAAGAAACTACTTTCTACAGGTTATTCAACGGCTACATCGAAAAAATTATTAAAAGATGAAGATAATAACAGTCTTTATAAAAATGCGCGAAAAGGATTGATTCATGTTCTCCTAGGAAAAAAAGATTACTCCGAAGGAGCGGTATTATGGGATGGTATTGATTTTGCTGACAAAGGTATTACTCATAACAAAGCAACAAAAGAGGGAGGGATTTCTATTTCCAAAGAATTGTGGGTTAAATTCATAGAGAACTCTAAGTTTAAACCTGACAGCAAAGGAACTCAAAGACTTCTTTTGCATAAACCAAATTCACCAGCCCACGACAAAGATAAAACGAAAGTAGAAGCTTTAGCAACTATACCATTTGAAGAAGAAGAAAAAACAACAATAAAAACATCTTATGAGCCTTACATTTTTGATCTTTTTCCATCTCAAAATAAGAATTGGAACTTTCAGATTGAGTTAGAGGACAAAAAAAACATTGACTATTATGAAACTTTAGGCACTAATAATAACTCTGGAAGAGTTTTGCATAAAGCCACGGTAGTTTATGGAGGTCACATTTTTTGGAAGTTTTACTATGAACATCCAAATAATAAAGGTTATTTATGGAAATATTATATGAATCATAAATTATAAAAAATGAAAAATAAAATTTTAATCATTTTATTGATTTGCTTTATCAGTTGCAAAACTGAACCAAATAAAATTACTAATAAGGAAAAAAAAGAAAAAAAAGTCTATACTAATACTGCTTTTGTTGACGAACATACAGCAGATAGAATTGTAGCAGATACATTCTATTTAAAAAACAATTATAAATTAATAATTTTCCCCACTTTAGATAAAGGAAAAAAAGTAATTAATTTTAGATTAATTAAAGACAAAAAAGACAACACTTACCTATTAACAGATATACTTGAGTCACCTTATATTCCAATATATCAAAGTAAAGATTTTAAAAATTATTTTGTTTTACATGCAAGCTTCGGCACTCATAACCCTTATTTTTGGTTGTACGATAAAAAAACGGGAAAAGAAGTTTTTACTGGTATTGAAAGAGATTTTGACCTAAAAAATGAATTAATTTTATATGAAGATGAAAATAATGATGACAATTTATTTATTTATGATGTAAATACTAAAGAAAAGACATTGGTTGATATTCCATCTTATTTTATAAGTAAATATGAATGTACGAAATATAATGATTTCTATAAGAGCATTTATATTAAATATGTTACCGATAAATATTATTTTATAGCATTTAAAGATTGCCCATCTACAGTTGAATTTAAAGTAAAGAAGTCTAAATAATGTTTTACACAGATTTTGCGAATTCAGATTATTGGATCTCTGGGACAATAAGTGCAGGAAAGAGTATATTTTGGAAAATAACAAAAAATAGATTAACAAATGAAGCCCCTATAAACAAATGAAAAAAATAATAAACTTATTTTCAATTGCTTGTCTTTTGTTATTCTTTTGTAGCTCAAATATAAAAAAAGACAAATCTAATTATACTATCGCTTTTGTAAAAGAGGTATATATTGATGAAGGAAATTATACTTTCAATGATGAAAACGATAGTACTTATACCAAAGCGGAAGGAGAGAGAATTGAAAATTTTATAGGTATTTTTTCAAAAAAACAGGATACTGTTACAGTATACAAATTAAATCAAGATTTAAACGAAAAGCCTGAAAAATTTTCCTTTTGGTCGAAAAATAAAAATAATAAATCAATAACGTTTTATTGTTCTGCCGGAGATGATATAAAAATCACTTTTAGCAACCTAAATAAAGTTATCGTTAACAACGATACTTATCAGGTAAACAAAGAGTATTATAATTTTTTAAAACAAAAAATACTTATTGAAAAATCAGTTTTAGATCTAGGTTTTTTCTTAAAAGATGGTTATGGTGATTATGAAGAGTTCTTAAAGCCATTAAATAAAAATTGGAGAAATCAAAAAGAAAATAATAAATTTAAAATCATTCAAGCGAAAATAAAAAATAAAAATTATCAAACTGACAACCATTTTTTCACATATAGTTTTACTTATAAATATGATAAAAATGGAATCGTAGAGAATGTTTTAGGAGAAAATAGTTTCAATAAAAAATTTGTCAAAGAAAATAATAAGTACATAATATATGTTATAAATCGCTCAATAAACGAGAGAGCTTCGGAGAATGAGCATTTATATAAAAATAAAATAACATTTTTTGATTCTATTGTCGGAAATAGAACGAGATATTCTAATGCGACCACTTACTGTTACAAAAAATATCAATCCAAATTAAGCACTATTGATGTTGAAACAAAACCTCAAAAAATTCAAGATGTTTTGAAATTATTGAATATTGACCAAAATTGTCTTAACTAAAAAAAATGAAAAACATAATTTTAATCATTCTCTTGATTAGTTTTTTCAGTTGTAAAACTGATAATCGCAAATTTTCTAATGAGGAAAAAGAAACAAAGAAATCAATTGATACCGTCTTTTTTGATGATAGAGGTGATACAATAAAATCACAAACATATTATCTCAAAAACAACTATAAATTAATTATTTTTCCAACTTTAGATAAAAATGAAGAAGTAATTAAGTTTAGATTGATTAATGGCAAAAAAGACAACACATATGTATTAGTTGAAACTTTCCAAGCAAATCATCGACAATATTATGAAGGAGTTGATCTTCAAAACTATTTTGCTTTACATGCCAATTTAGGTACTCATAATCACTATTTTTGGCTGTATGAAAAAGAAACAGGGAAAGAAATTTTTACCGGTATTGGAAGAGATTTTGACCTAAAAAATGAATTAGTTTTATATGTAGATGAAGATAATAATTATAACGAATTTATATATGATGTAAATACAAAATTAAAGACGCTGGTTGATATTCCTAAATCATTTGCAGATAAACAAGAATGCACTCGTAATGACTATTTTGAAAAATCTTCATATATAAAAAGAGTTACCGATAAATATTATTTTATTGCATTTGAGGATTGTCCATCTACAGTTGAATTTAAAGTAAAGAAGTCTAAATAATACTTTATGTAGATTTTGAGAATCTAGGCTATTGGATCTAGAATCTTTATTATGAAACTAGGATAAAAATAATTAGATAAAGTGCAGTAAGTTATGTTACTGCACTTTTTTATTTAAAGCAATTTGAAAAGTAGTTCCTTTTCCTATTTCAGAGGAGAGCACTTTAATTTTTCCATTATGATACTCTTCAACAATTCTTTTCGTTAGAGAAAGTCCAAGTCCCCAACCGCGTTTTTTTGTGGTATATCCAGTTTCAAAAATCGTTTTAAACTGTTTTTTAGGAATTCCAGTTCCCGAATCTTTAATGTTGATTTTTACCTGATGTGCGTCTTGCTCAATTTGAAGGTCAAGAGTTCCTTTTCCTTTCATGGCATCAATAGCATTTTTAACCAAGTTTTCGATAGTCCAGCTATGCAAAGTAGGGTTTATCATTCCTAAAATAGGAGAATCTGGAGCATGAAACGAAAAAGCAACTTGTTTAGAAAAACGAGATTGCAGATACTCATAAGCCGTTTTGGTTTCTTCTACAATATCATGAAGTTCTAAAACAGGAATAGAACCAATTTTAGAAAAACGATCTGTAATGGTTTGCAAACGCTCAATATCTTTTTCAATTTCAGTACTAATCGACGGATCTATATCTTCGGTTTTTAATATTTCTACCCAGCCAATTAATGAAGAAAGAGGAGTTCCAATCTGATGTGCCGTTTCTTTTGCCATTCCCGCCCAAAGTTTATTCTGGGTTGCCATTTTAGTGCTTTTGTAAAAGTTGTAAATTAAAGCAATGCATAAAAATATAATCAGAAGCAGCGCAATCGGGTAGTATTTAAGTTTATTTAATAAGGAAGAGTTTCCGTAATATAATGTCTGATATTTCCCTGGAGCATATTCAAAAGTAATAGGTTCGTTTTCATTTTTTAACTTATTCAAAAAAGCTGTTAGTTTTTTCTTGTTATTAAGAATTTCATCAGGAACGTTGACCGCACTCACCACTTTATCATACAGCATTATTATACCTGGAATCGAAGTATTATTGTTGAAAATCTGGAGAGGAAGTTCTACATCGGTATTTTCATCGGCATTCACTATCGTAATTTGTGCCTTCACAAAAAGGTTCATTTTCAAGCGTTCTTCATTTTTAAAAATTTGGAAGAAAGTATAAGTGTTCCAAAGAATTAGAGAAATGATTATAAAACATACCGAAATAATAATCCAGCGGGTTGTATTTGTTCTTTCAGAAAAAGACATATCAGTTTTTTTGAGGTATAAATATAACGAAATATACACATTTTATATTTTGCCGATATAGAAAGATTTTTTCGTTTTTATCTGTAAAACTATTTCTTCGAATTAAACCATTTCAATACTTTTGTAGCTTCTAAAATGAGATTCTGTCTAAATTTTAAAGTATGATCAGCGTTAACCCAAAAGAGATTCCAACGGCCAAATTGCAAGGCTATCTACAGAGTTCAATCGGACCTAGACCTATTGCTTTTGCAAGCACAATTAGCGAAACTGGAGTTCCAAATTTATCTCCGTTTAGTTTCTTTAATGTGTTTAGTGCTAATCCGCCAATTTTGGTTTTTTCGCCATCAAGACGTGTTCGCGATAATACAATTAAACACACTTTGATCAATGCAGAAGCGACTCGCGAAGTGGTAATAAATGTTGTTAACTACGATATTGTGCAACAGACATCTTTGGCAAGCACAGAATATGGAGATGGAGTAAACGAATTTATAAAAGCTGGATTAACCCAAATTCCATCCGATTTAGTAAAACCATATCGCGTAAAAGAATCTCCAGTTCAGTTTGAATGCAAGATTACGCAGATTATTCCGTTAGGAACAGAAGGTGGAGCAGGAAATTTGATTTTATGTGAAGTCGTGAAAATTCATATTGACGAATCGATTTTAGATGAAAATGGAGCGATTGATCAGCATAAAATTGATTTGGTTTCAAGACTTGGAAATAATTGGTACTCAAGATCTAATCAAGGGCTTTTTGAAGTCGCAAAACCCTTGACTACATTGGGAGTAGGTGTAGATGCGATACCGGATTTTGTAAAAGAAAGCCCTGTTTTTGATGGGAACGATTTAGGAAAATTAGGAAATGTTGAAACCTTGCCTACAAAAGAAGAAGTTAGTATATTTGTGAAAGAAAATTTCGCAGTCAAAGGAGTTTTAAGCTCAGACGATCAGAAAAAAGTGCATTTAGAAGCTAAAAAATATCTGGATAATGGCGATGTAGAATCGGCTTGGAAAGTGCTTTTAGCTAGAAAATAAAAGAAATAGAAACAATAATTAATATAGACGAAGATGGAAGTTACAGGAAAAGTAAAAGTGGTTAACCCAGAGCAGCAAGTTAGTGCCTCATTCAAAAAAAGAGAATTAGTTGTTACTACTGAGGAGCAGTATCCACAACATATTTTAATCGAATTTACACAAGATAAATGCGATTTGTTGAGTAGCTATAAACAAGGAGATGCAGTAAAAGTTTCTATCAATTTAAGAGGAAGAGAATGGGTTAATCCACAAGGAGAAACTAGATATTTCAATAGTATTCAAGGTTGGAGAATCGAAAGATTAGCTGCAGAAGGATCTGCACAAGGAGCTCCAATGCCAGCAGCAGAAACTTTTGCTCCAGCAACAAACTTAAACGAAGACGAACCAGACGATTTACCGTTCTAAGAGTTTAAAATTCAATTTACTAAATTCCAAATTCCAATTCATTCTCGTGAATTTGGAATTTGGAATTTTATTTTTGATTCTTTTTATTTATCTCAAATCTTGGAATTTGGAATTTAAAAAATTGATTAGTTTTAAAAATGTACTATTTATTCAACGATTTATTTTTTCCGCCAGTTACAGAAGCTGATGAAGAAGGTGTTTTAGCTATTGGAGGCGATCTAAGTCCAGAGCGTTTACTATTGGCTTATAAAAGCGGTATTTTCCCGTGGTTTAATGAAGGAGAACCGATTCTTTGGTGGGCACCTGATCCGCGAATGGTGTTGTTTTTTGATGAATTAGTAATATCCAAAAGCATGAAAAAGATTCTCAATAAGAAAATGTTTAAGGTTACTTATAATAAAAATTTCAGAGAAGTAATTTCAAATTGCCAGCAGATAAAACGTGAAGGACAAAACGGAACTTGGATTTCTGATGAAATGATAAATGCGTACTGCAAATTGAATGAAGAAGGAGTGGCAAAATCCGTTGAGGTTTGGCAGGATGATGTGATGGTTGGTGGTTTGTATGGAATTGATTTAGGAAAAGGAAATATTTTTTGCGGAGAAAGCATGTTTTCTAAAGTTTCAAATGCATCAAAAACAGCTTTTATTGCTTTAGCCTTATATTTGAAAAAAGAAAATTACAAATTATTAGATTGTCAGGTTTACAATCCGCATTTGGAGAGCTTAGGCTGCCGAGAAATTGATCGTGAAGAGTTTATGTCCATTTTAAAAAGTAAATAGAAAAATGAGTGCAGTGTATAGCGTAACAGAAATTTATATTTATCCAATAAAGAGTTTGGCAGGAATTAGTCTTGAATCCGCAAAAGCTGAAGAAATGGGATTTGAAAATGATCGCCGTTGGATGCTTGTTGATGCAGAAAATCAGATGCTGACACAGAGAGAACATCGCATTATGAGTCAGTTTTATCCACAGATTTCAGATGGAAAAATAAGCATTACTTTTCAGGACCAAAAGCATGAATTTTCTGTTGCTGAGCATTTAGAAAATGTGATAGAAGTTAATGTTTGGGATGATAAAAGTGAAGTGGTTGAAGTGAATCTTGAAACTTCAAAATGGTTCAGCCAACATTTAGGTTTTGATTGTAAATTGGTTAAAATACTCAAAAATGGAGCTCGTAAACACGAAAGTTCTAAATTAAAAGAAACATTCAATGTGAGTTTGGCAGATGGTTATCCATATTTAATGATTGGATCTAAAAGTTTAGATTTTCTGAATGATAAATTGGATGAAAAAATTACTATAAAAAGATTTCGTCCCAACATTGTAGTAAGCACTGAAAATCCTCATGAAGAAGATGATTTTAAGACTTTTACAATAGGAGAAGTTCAATTTAAAAACATAAAACCCTGCGGAAGATGTGTCATGGTTAACAATGATCCAGAAAATGGGCGTTTGAAAAAAGAACCTTTAAAAACTCTAAGCAAGTACAGAAATGTAGATAATTCTGTTTTATTCGGAACCAATCTTGTGAGTTTGAATTCAGGAATTATCAGCATTGGTGATAAGGTTGTTTTCTAGAAATTCAGTTTTATAAAATTCCAATTTAAAGTATTAAAAATTACCAATTCATTTTTTAAAGTCGGTAATTCTAAGATCAATTTTAAGGTTTCATGCGCCATCATGTTGCCAACAATTCCGGGTAAAGTTCCGAGAACGCCATTCAAATTGCAATTCGGAACGTCTTTTGGATCGGGCATTTCAGGAAATAAATCTCTAAGATTTTTGCTTCCGTTATGATTAAAAACTGCAATCTGACCTTCAAATTTTAAAATGCTTCCGTAAACTAACGGTTTGTTAAGCTGAACGCAAGTATCATTGACTAAATATCGAGTAAAGAAATTATCAGAACCATCTACAATAATATCATAGTGCTGAATGATTTCCGATGCATTTTCAGCAGTTAATTTTTCATTAATAGCAACAGCTTCAATCAGCGGATTTAGTTTAGAAACGACTTCTTTAGCAACAATTGATTTATGCTGACCAATTTCATTTTCAGTATATAAAATCTGTCTATGAAGATTGTGAATTTCAATTGTGTCAAAATCCATGATTCCGATAAAACCAACTCCAGCGGTTGCAATATATTGTAAAATCGGACAGCCTAAACCGCCTGCGCCAATTACTAAAACTCTAGCTTTTTTTAGTTTTTCCTGACCTTCATCACCAATTTCTGGAAGAATAGTTTGCCTATTGTAACGAAGGAATTCTTGTATAATACTCATTTTTTTAATTGTGAATTGTTAAGTCTTGAAACTTGAAACATTTCAACTATAAGCTTTGTTCCAATCTTTCCAAACAGGTTCATAACCTGAATTTTTTATGATTTTTGAAATTTCTTCTGCTGAGCGTTCATCGCTGATTTCGAATTGCTCTAAAGATTGCGGGTCGACAACATAACCGCCTGGATTTGTTTTAGAGCCCGCACTCATACTCGTAACGCCAATCGGAATAATATTGTTTCTGAATTTCTCGTTTTCACGAGTAGAAATCGAAATTTCTAGATCTTCATTCCATAAACGATAAGCACAGATTAATTGTGTCAAATCTTTATCGTCCATAATAAAATTGGGTTCGATAATTCCTTCAGCAGGACGAAGACGCGGAAAGGAAACCGAATATTTTGTCTGCCAATATTTTTTTTGAAGATAATCTAAATGTAGAGCATTGAAGAAACTATCTGTTCGCCAATCTTCTAAACCTAATAAAACACCTAAACCAATTTTGTGGATTCCTGCAGTTCCAATTCTATCAGGAGTTTCCAATCGATAATCGAAGTTTGATTTTTTACCTTTTGTATGATACTTTTTGTAAACTTCCTGATGGTACGTTTCCTGATATACCAAAACAGAATAAACGCCAGCATCATGCAATCGTTGATAATCTTCTGTAGAAAGTGGCTGCACTTCAACAGAAATAATGGAAAAATCTTCTTTGATTAAATTAATGGCATTCAGAAAATAATTGATGTTTACAGTATAATTTGCTTCACCTGTAACCAATAAAACATGATCAAAACCGATGTTTTTTAAGGCTTCGACTTCCAGTTTTATTTCAGCATCAGTCAGCGTTTTTCTTTTGATTTTATTGTCTAAACTAAATCCGCAATACGTACAAATGTTTTGGCACTCGTTGCTTAGATATAACGGAGCGTACATTTGTATCGTTTTTCCGAAACGTTTTTTGGTAGTTTCATGGCATTTTTGTGCCATTTGCTCTAAATAATTTTGAGCAATAGGCGAGATTAAGATCAAGAAATCGTCGAGATTGTATTTGGTTTTTGCTAAAGTACGTTCGACATCTTTTGATGTGGTTTTGTATATTTTAGATTGGATTTCATCCCAATTATATTGCTCAAAAATGGATTTGAAAGTATTCATGTGAGTTTAGTTTTACTGCAAAAGTTTTTTAACGCAAAGCGCGCTAAGAATACGCAAAGTTCGCTAAGCTTTGAGTTCTTGTCTTTGACAAAAAGTTCGCAAAGCTTAGCGAACTTTGCGTTAGAAAAAAATTACTCATAAAGAAAAGAAGTCAAAGGACTAGAAGCCGAAGCATATTTTTGCTGATTGGCAACTTTAGCCTCAAAAGCCTTTCTTCCAGCAATAACGGCTTCTTTGAAAGCCTCAGCCATTAATTTCGGATTTCCTGCTACAGCAATTGCCGTGTTTACTAAAACAGCATCGGCACCAATTTCCATTGCTTTTGCTGCGTCAGACGGTGCACCAATTCCGGCATCTACGATAACAGGAACGTTACTTTGTTCAATTATGATTTCTAAAAAATCGATAGTTTTCAAACCTTTATTGCTTCCAATTGGTGAACCTAAAGGCATTACAGCCGATGTTCCAGCACTTTCTAAGTGTTTGCACAAAACGGGATCGGCGTGAATATAAGGAAGCACGATAAAACCCAATTTTGCCAATTCTTCTGTAGCTTTTAATGTTTCAATTGGATCGGGCATTAAATATTTTGGATCAGGATGAATTTCCAGTTTTACCCAGTTGGTTTCAAGAGCTTCTCGAGCCAATTGCGCAGCAAAAACAGCTTCTTTCGCATTTCTTGCTCCAGAAGTATTGGGCAATAAATTGATATTTGGATGTTTTAAATGCGATAAGATAGCGTCAGTATCAGTTTCAAAATCAATTCGTTTTAGAGCTACAGTAACCAATTCGCTTTCGGAGGCCAAAATAGCCCGTTCCATTTCTTCATTCGAACCAAATTTTCCCGTTCCGAGAAACAGACGGGACACGAAGGCTTTGTCTCCTATGTTAAACAATGATGTTTGCATATAATTTTTCTTTTAATTGTTGAATTAATTTTTCCTTTTCATCACTTTCAGTAATGATTCCAGACAAGGCAATTCCGAAAATTCCAGTTTCCATTAATGGACTTACATCGCGTAATGTGATTCCGCCAATAGCATAAACAGGAACGTCGATTTTATTTTTTTTCAGTTTTTGAAGAATTTCATGATAACCTGACAAACCCAAAATAGGACTAAGTTTTTCTTTAGTTGCTGTAAATCTAAAAGGCCCCAAACCAATATAATCACAGCCGTTTTTCATATGATTTTCAATATCTTCAAAAGTATTGGCAGTTCCTCCGATAATTTTTGTAGAGCCTAAAATTGCTCTTGCTTCGTCGATTTTCGTATCAGTTAATCCTAAGTGAACTCCGTCAGCTGCAATTTGTTCTGCGAGATGCAAATCGTCGTTTACAATAAAATTGGCAAGATATTCTTCGCATAAAGGTTTTACGGCTTCCGCTAAAGTAAAAACGTCTTTTGTTGTTTGATTTTTAAATCTCATTTGCACCCAATTGCATCCAGCATCAAGTGCCTGATGTATGTTGCGTAATTGGTCGTCAATTGTTTCGCCTTGCGAAATATATTGCAGTTTGCTATACATGATGGTATCCGATTAATGTTGATGTTGAAGTCAAGTATTTTTCTATGTAGGTTTTTGCATTTTTACAAGCTATTTCCATAGTTTGATCTAGTGCTAAATTTGAAGCGATTGCTGAAGAAAGGACACAGCCTGAACCATGTTTCTCATGGCAGCCTTTTTCCGTCGGAAATAAATCAAGAATTTTATTTTTCAAAAACAATTGATCTTTTCCAATTTCATTCGAATTATGACCACCTTTGAGTAGAATTGCAGTTGAAATTTCATTCTCAATCCAAAGATGGTCTTTTATAAAACCAGGAAACAATTTTTCAATTTCTATGTAATTAGGTGTAATCAAATTAATTTTGGAAAGGATTTGGTTTAGATCTGAACGATCTTCAATGTTTAAGAAATCAAACTCTGTAGTCGATTTTAAAACTGGATCCCAGACAATTTTTGTATCGGGAGAAATTAGTTTTATCGTTGAAAGAATTCGGTTTAAATAAGATAACGATGGTACAATTCCGATTTTAACAGCACTGATCTTATAGCTTTGAAACAAGACTTCAATAGATCGTACCACAAAATTGATATTGATCCATTCAATCTTATAAAATTCATTTTCAGTCTGAATAGTATTAGCTGTTGCAATAGCGAAACCAGTAACTTTATGCTGTTCAAACGTTTTGATATCAGCCAAAATTCCAGCACCTCCCGAAGGATCTAAACCTGCTATTGTAAGTACGAATGGACGATTTTCTGACATAATTTAAATTGTTCTAACGGATTTTCATTGTTCCAAATACTTCCTAAAAGCGCAACATCATCAAAACCATTTTCAAGAGTTTTTTGAATGTTTTCTGCATTAATTCCGCCTAAAGCGATCGCTTTTGTTTTATTGTTTGTTTTTGATTTTAAAGCTTCAAAAAGATCAATTTTTGGATGATAATTTTCTTTAGAAATACTTTTAAAAATGGGGCTCAAGAATGCATAATCAAATTCATTTTCTAACGAATTAAAATCTTGGATAGAATGCGTCGATGTTGAATTAGATTTGCAAGGCTTTGAAAACCTTATCGGAAAGTCTGAATTCTGTTTTCTTTCTTTTTCAGAAAAATGAAATCGGTCGACACCAAAATCTTCTGCTAAATAATGATGATTGTGCAAAACAACTTTATTACGAAATTCTAATTTTATCTGATTAATAAATTGAGCCATTTCTAATGCTGAAAAATCAGGTTTTCGGATATGAAGTAAAGACAATCCTTCTTCAAATAAAGAATTCAGCATTTGAATTTCATCTTCAATAAAAAAAGGATTTGTAATCACAATCATAATTTGAAAAATGTTTTTTGTGAGATGTAAAATGTGAAAATCAAAGCGTTTCACATTTTACAAATTCCATCTCACTATATATAAATCTCTTTCCCCTGTTCAATAAACTCTTCTGATTTCTCTTGCATTCCTTTTTCAGCAGCAGCGACATCTCTAATTTCTTGAGATATTTTCATAGAGCAGAATTTTGGTCCACACATTGAACAGAAATGCGCCACTTTTGCACCATCAGCAGGAAGTGTTTCGTCATGAAATTCTCTTGCAGTATCTGGATCTAAAGCCAAGTTAAACTGATCTTCCCAACGGAATTCAAAACGAGCTTTACTTAGGGCATTGTCTCGATATTGCGCTCCTGGATGACCTTTGGCCAAATCGGCAGCGTGAGCTGAAATTTTATAAGTAATCACGCCGTCTTTTACATCTTTTTTATTCGGTAAACCGAGATGTTCTTTAGGTGTTACATAACACAACATTGCACAACCATACCAGCCAATCATTGCTGCTCCAATTGCCGAAGTAATATGATCATAGCCTGGTGCAATATCTGTAGTTAAAGGACCTAAAGTGTAAAATGGGGCTTCATGACAATGTTCTAATTGTTTGTCCATGTTCTCTTTAATCATGTGCATAGGAACGTGTCCTGGGCCTTCAATGAAAACCTGAACATCATGTTTCCAAGCAATTTTGGTTAATTCACCTAAAGTTTCTAACTCTGCAAATTGCGCAGCATCATTGGCATCTGCAATCGAACCTGGACGCAAACCATCTCCAAGAGAAAAAGCAACATCGTATTGTTTCATGATTTCGCAGATTTCTTCAAAATGTGTGTATAAGAAGTTTTCTTTATGATGAAATAAACACCATTTTGCCATGATTGATCCGCCTCGAGAAACGATTCCAGTAACACGATTTGCGGTTAAATGAATGTAACGAAGCAAAACTCCGGCGTGAATCGTAAAGTATGAAACTCCTTGTTCTGCTTGCTCGATTAGCGTATCTCGGAAAATCTCCCAGGTTAAATCTTCTGCGATTCCTTTTACTTTTTCCAGAGCCTGATAAATAGGAACGGTTCCAATTGGAACTGGCGAGTTTCTAATAATCCATTCTCTCGTTTCATGAATGTTTTTTCCTGTAGATAAATCCATAATTGTATCAGCTCCCCAACGACAAGCCCAAACGGCTTTTTCAACCTCTTCTTCAATACTCGAACTCACGGCGCTATTTCCAATATTGGCATTAATTTTTACTAAGAAATTGCGACCAACAATCATCGGTTCGCTTTCGGGATGGTTAATGTTGTTTGGAATAATTGCTCTTCCACAAGCAACTTCAGAACGAACAAATTCGGGTGTGATTTTGTTTTTTGGAGTATTTGCACCAAAGCTGTTTCCGTTGTGCTGGCACTGCATGGCTTTTGTTTGTTCGTTTAAAAGCTCAATTCTTTGGTTTTCACGAATAGCAATGTATTCCATTTCCGGAGTAATAATGCCTTGTTTTGCGTAATATAACTGTGTTACGTTAGCGCCTTTTTTAGCTCTTTTTGGCTGATGCAGATATTCAAAACGAAGATGATTTAAATTTTCATCTTTCAATCGGCTTTGCCCATAATCTGAAGTGATTTCATCTAAAACTTCAACATCATTTCTGCCTAAAATCCAATTTTCGCGTAAGCGTGGCAATCCTTTTCTAACATCAATTTCAACATTTGGATCTGTGTAAGGCCCTGAAGTATCATAAACAGTTACGGGAGGATTTTTTTCTACTCCGCCATTTGAAAGTTTGGTGTCACTCAAAGCAATTTCTCGCATGGCTACTTTTATAGGATGAATTTCTCCATCGATATAAACTTTTTTAGAATTTGGAAATGGAGTTCTAGATATTTGTTCTTCGTTTGTCATAGCTTGTATATTGTAAAATGTGAGATGTAAAATGTAAAATGTGAATTGTAGAGACGTACTGCAGTGCGTCTACGCCCGATATATAATTGGAATTTTATTCTATCCTCCCTGCGTGGCAGAAATAATTAAAATTTCGTCGGTCTCTTGTACGAAGAATTCGTTCCATTTGAGTTTTGGAACAACAGTATTGTTAACGGCAACGGCGATTCCGTTTTGTTTGTTGGGAATTTCGAGATCGAGCAATGATTGAACGCTTATCGATTCAGCATTGAATTGTTTAGTTTGTTGATTGATTTTTAGTTCCATTCCTTTTTAGTTTAATGTATAGATACACATTAGGAATGGCTACAATGACACATAGAAATGCGTTCAAGAAGTCATCTTACTTTTCCCTACGCTAGTATGAACTAGATCAGGTTCAGAGGGTAAAATCTCAGCCTACAACTTGTAGACACCCCTAAAGTGTGAAGCAAATGTAATAAAATTTTGTTTGAAAGTTCCAATTTTCAGGTTTCAGGTTAAAAAAAACTGAAAACCGTGGCTTAAAACGGCGTCTATTTAGCTTTTCGAGTAAAGCAATCTTCGATATGATCATTGACCATTCCGGTTGCTTGCATGTGAGCGTAAATAACAGTTGAGCCAACAAATTTGAATCCGCGTTTTTTTAAATCCTTGCTGATGGTGTCAGAGATTGGAGTAGTTGCTGGAACATCTTTTAGAGTTTTTGGCTTATTGTCAATTGGTTTACCGTTGGTAAATTTCCAGATATAATCAGAGAATGTTCCAAATTCTTCTTGGATTTTCATAAAAGCCTGAGCGTTTGAAACGGCAGAGTTAATTTTAAGTTTATTGCGAATAATTCCAGTATTCTGCATTAATTCGTCAATTTTATCTTCAGAATAATTAGCAATTTTTTTATAATCAAAATTGTCAAAAGCTGTTTTAAAGTTTTCTCTTTTATTTAAAATAGTAATCCAGCTAAGTCCCGCTTGAAAAGTTTCTAGAATTAAAAACTCAAAAATAGTTGGGTCGTCATAAACAGGAGTTCCCCATTCTTCGTCATGATATTTTTTATATAAATCACTGGCAGAGCACCAGCCGCATCTTAGTGGTTCCATTTTTTTATTTTAAATGTATAAAAAAACCTCAAACTATTAGAAGTTTGAGGTTTTAAAAAGTTTAAAAAAATAACTATTTACGTTTTAATTCAATGATGTATATTTCAGATGCATCGTTTTCACGTGTGTAAGTATATTTAATTTTTAAGGTGTTCTTATCTAATACTAAAATTTCTCCAGTATCTCCTGAATCATCCCCATATTTAAAAGTTATTTTATTATCTGTTTTGGTCCATGTTCCGATATCGTTATACTCTTCACACTTTGAATTAGAATACTCAGAATAGTGATCGATTACTTTTCCTCCTTCTTGAATTTCAAGAAAACCTTTGCTGCAACCTCCTTCATTAGTTATTGGTGTTAATTGCTCTTTTCCGTCAACGATGGTTCCGTCTTGGTAAGCTTCCCATTTTCCTTCAATAGAAGCTTTGTCATCATCACTGCTACAAGATACTGTAGTTAAACCTAGTGCCAATACAGACACAAAAAAAATACTTAGTTTTTTCATTTTTGGGTGGATTTTATTTGTTAAATGTTACGGCAAAAGTAAAATCTTTTGAAATAAAACCAAGAACTCATGATAAGTTTTTTCGTATTTTTTTATTGTTAATATGTAATGAATTGATTTTCAATAGAATCTAATGTCTTTTGTTTGATAAAACTTTTCTTGGACTACCTTCCAATCTGCCAGCTATATCCTTTTACACTCGGAATATAAGCCGAACGTCCAACTATCACTAAATCATTATAGATTTTTCTATTATATTTAATTCCAATAGCATTTCCAGAAGTATACATTTTATTGGCTTTAAAAACTACTTTCATTTTGCCATCTTCAAGTTCTGCATCAGAAACTTTTTCAACAAGCCATGTAGACTGCCATTTTACAGATAATTCGTTTTCTGCGGTTTTGGTTACGCTTTTTACTAATTTAACGGCTTCTTTTGGAATTTCAAAGTTCTGTGTTAACTGCTTTTGAGTCATTGTCTGACCCATTTTGCATTTGTCTAATATTTTACGAATATTGGCAAAATTTAATAATTTGTCTGTAGCTTCTTTTTTTACAGAAGTTGGTTGACTAGCTATATTGTTTGCTATTTGCGGACTTAATGATTTAATTTCAATCGGATTCTTGATTGAAAATGGATCTTTTTTTGGAACAGTTTCTTTTGAGCTAAATTCTTTGGGAGCGGTAATATTTTTTGAGGAAACTTTAGAATTTACTTGAACGGGAGCCGGTTTTAATTTATTAACAGACTGAATGACTTTTTTAGGCTGCTTTTTTTCGTCATTGCCACAGCTGAAAAAGAAATAGGTAACAGAGAATAAAATAAGCAAGTGATTTTTTTTCATGACCTAAATATTTTTTTATTCTTTTATCCTTTATGTGCGGGATCTTCGTCCAAATATTTTTTAATCAAATGATGTCCTAAATAAATTGCTGGTGTCAATAAGATTGCAATTGCTAATTTAAATGTATATCCTATTAACCCTGAAGATATAAAAGTGTCAAAATCAATTTTTCCTGGAAGCCAAAAAGCAATTCCTAGAACAATAAATGAATCAAATAATTGAGAAATAACAGTAGAACCAGTTGCTCTCAACCATATTTTTTTTTCTCCAGTTCTGTTTTTAAAAAACCAAAATATCCAAACATCAATAAGTTGAGATGCCATGAAGGCTATTAAACTTCCAACAATAATCCACATACTCTGACCAAACACAGCTTGAAACTGATCGTCATTCACTGGGCTAATTCCGTTTGCTGCAGGAATAGTGATTGCCATAAAGAGTATCAAAAAAGCATAAGCAATCAGACATGCGGTTATGAAAGAAAGTTTTTTTACACCTTTTTCTCCAAAATATTCATTGATCAAATCGGTGGTTAGAAATACAATTGGCCACGGTAAAATTCCTATACTCATGACAAAAGGACCAATTTGAATTAGCTTTCCTCCAATTAACTCAGCCACAACGGCGTTAGTTATAAATATTCCTGCTAAAATTACAAAAACAATTTCTTTTCTGGTTCTAAACATGTTATTTTTAAATTGGTATTTCAAAAATAAACTATTTCTTTTTAAATCTTAGAAGCAGATTAATTTTTATAATCTGTTGACGTATGAAGTTTGCTTCTGATTGGTTAATTTTGAGATTCTGTTGCTCTTTTTCTGATTGAAATTGTGCACAGAACTAATTAATGTATTTGTTATGAAAACACCAATAGAGTTAGATAATTCATTGCTAAAAGATTGGTCTGGTCCTTATGGAGGTATTCCAGATTTTACGGCATATAAAATTTCAGATTTTAAGCCCGCAATAGAATTTGCGATTAGAGAAAAATTAGAAGAAATCGATGCAATTGCGAATAATCCACTAAAGCCTACATTTGAAAATACCATTGAAGCTTTAGAGCTTTCGGGTACAAAATTAGATCAAATTCATGCAGTTTATGGCATTTACAGGTCCAATCTTAGTACTCCAGAGTTTAATGTAGTTGATACCGAAATGTCTCCAAAATTGGCAGAGATTAATGACAAATTGTATCAAAATGAAAAACTCTTCTTTAGAATTGAAACTTTATACAAATCAGATGAAAAGAAAAGTTTAACCAAAGAACAACAGCGTTTGCTTTGGCTTTATTATACCGATTTTGTTAGAGAAGGAGCAGAGCTAAACGCTCAAGATAAAGAGAAAGTGGCTAATATTAATCAGAAATTAGCGGGACTTTTTACTGCTTTCAGTCAAAAGTTGCTGGCAGAAGAAAATAATCAGTATATAGAGCTAAAGGCAGAAACTGATTTTGACGGTCTGCCTGAGGAATTTAAGAATGCAGCAATTGCCGAAGCGAAAGAAAGAAATCTAAATGTTTTAGGATGTATTGGAAATACAAGATCTTCAATTGAGCCCTTTCTAACTTTCTCAAATAAAAGAACTATAAGAGAAAAAGCTTTTGATATTTTTGTAAAACGAGGCGATAATAAGAACAAAAATGATACAAATGAAACACTTGTATCTATTTTAAGGTTAAGAGCTGAAAAAGCAAAGATTTTAGGCTTTACAAATTTTGCCGAATGGAGTTTGTCGAACAAAATGGCTAAAGACCCGCAGAAAACGCTTGATTTGATGCATTCTGTATGGAAACCTGCTGTAGAAAAAGTAAAAAACGACGTTTCGGCTATGCAGGAAATGGTCGATAATGAAGGAGGAGATTTTAAAATCCAGCCTTGGGATTACCGTTATTATGCAGAAAAAGTGCGTAAAGCAAAATATGATTTAGATCAGAATGAAATTAAACAGTATCTACAACTTGAAAATTTACGTGAAGGAATGTTTTGGACGGCCGGAGAATTGTTTGATTTGGGCTTTAAGCAATTATTTGATGTCCCTGTTTATCATCCAGATGTTCGAGTTTGGGAAGTGAATAATAAAAAAACTGAAGAACCAATTGGTTTGTGGTATTTTGATCCTTACGCTCGTACGGGAAAACGTTCGGGAGCGTGGATGAATTCACACAGAGACCAGCAGAAAATAAAAGATAATGTACTTCCTATTGTGTCAAACAATTGCAATTTCATAAAAGGAAATAGCGATGAAGCTGTTTTAATTTCTTGGGATGATGCCACAACTTTGTTTCATGAATTTGGGCATGCGCTTCACGGATTGTGTTCAAATGTTACGTATCCGAGTCTTTCCGGAACTTCTGTTGCTAGAGATTATGTCGAGTTTCCATCTCAGCTGTTAGAACATTGGCTAGCAACGCCAGAGGTTTTAAATAAGTTTGCGCTTCATTATAAAACTAACCAACCTTTATCGCAATCATTGGTAGAAAGAATAGGAAAAGCGGCTAATTTTAATGAAGGTTTTGCAACGGTAGAAACGATTTCAAGTTCTATTGTCGATATGAAACTGCATTTAACAACTGATACGGTTGATCCACATGCATTTGAAGAGAAAGTTTTGAATGAAATTAATATGCCGTCAGAAATTGTAATGAGGCACAGAATTCCGCAATTTGCACATATATTTTCAAGCGATGGATATGCGGCAGGATATTACAGTTATTTGTGGGCAGATGTGATCAATGCAGATGCTTATGAAGCTTTTTTAGAAGCTGGCGGACCGTTTGATAAAAATGTCTCTGAACGTCTTTATAAAACCGTTTTAAGCGTTGGAAACACTATTGATAATGAAGAAATGTATGAGAGTTTTAGAGGTCATGCGCCAAAATCTGATGCATTGATGCGAGCAAGAAACTTTCCAGTTGAGAGTTAGTTTTATAAAAATAAAAAAGCCCGAATAAATAAATATTCGGGCTTTTTAATATTGAAAATAATATATTAACCTAAAGTAACTCTTTTGAAACCTGTAATTTCAACATTGAATCCTTTTACGTAGTCACCAACTTTTTTACTATCATCTTTGATGAAGTTTTGATCTAAAAGAGCTTTCTCTTGATCTAAAGTAGTGTTGTCAGAAATGAAACGTTGAACTTTTCCTGGAAGAATTTTGTCCCAGATTTGTTCTGGTTTACCTTCAGCTTTTAATTCAGCTTTAGCATCTTCTTCTGCTTGTTTGATAACTTCAGGAGTTAATTGAGAGAAAGAGATGTATTTAGGAACATTTTTCAAAGTTTTTCCTAAACGTGCAGCTTCTTCATTGTCTTTTTCAATTACAGCAATACGAGCAGCAAGTTCAGATTCAACGAAAGCAGGATCAAAATCTTTGTAAGATAATGTGTCAGCTCCCATAGAAGCAACTTGCATAGAAACGTCTTTTGTTAAAGTCTCAGCATTAGCAATTGGAGCAGAAATTGCAGTTAAAGCAGCAATTTTGTTAACGTGAACATAAGATCCAACGAAAGCACCTTCTAAAATTTCGAAACCACCGATTTCGATTTTCTCACCGATAACTCCAGTTTGCTCGATTAATTTCTCAGCAACTGTAATTCCATTGAAATCAGAAGCTAAAAATTCTTCTTTAGACGAGAAGTTGATAGCTCTTTCAACTAAATCTTTAGCTAAAGTTACGAAAGCCTCATTTTTACCTACGAAGTCAGTTTCGCAGTTTAAAGTAAGGATTGCTCCTTTAGTGTTGTCAGCATTGATAAAAGAAACAGCAGCGCCTTCAGAAGACTCACGGTCAGAACGGTTAGCAGCAACTTTTTGTCCTTTTTCTCTAAGGATTTGGATAGCTTTATCGAAATCTCCTTCAGCTTCAACTAAAGCTTTTTTACAGTCCATCATTCCGGCACCTGTAGATTGTCTTAATTTATTTACGTCTGCAGCAGTAATTGTTGACATAATATTTTGAATTTTTAATGTTAAAAGTAAAAAATTCCAGCTTTTAAATCCCAAACTCCAATTTTAATAAATTATCAACATAACGTTTTTAATTTTGTATTTTGGATTTTGGAATTTAAAATTTGGAATTTAAAATTTGATTTATTCTTCAGTTGCAGGAGCTTCAGCTTCAACAGCAGGAGCTTCTTCAGCAGCTTCAACTTCTTTTTCAGCACCTCTGTCAGAAAGACCTTCGATTACTGCAGTAGTTACTAAAGATAAAATTTTGTCAATTGATTTAGAAGCGTCATCATTTGCAGGAATCACGTAATCAACCTCTCTTGGGTCAGAATTCGTATCAACCATTGCGAAAACTGGAATGTTTAATTTTTGAGCTTCTTTTATTGCGATGTGTTCAGCTTTGATATCTACTACGAACAATGCTGCAGGTAGTCTAGACATATCAGCAATTGAACCTAAGTTTTTCTCTAATTTAGCACGTAGACGATCAACTTGTAAACGCTCTTTTTTAGATAAAGTGTTGAAAGTACCATCTTTCTTCATTTTATCGATAGAAGACATTTTTTTAACTGCCTTTCTGATAGTTACGAAGTTAGTCAACATTCCACCTGGCCATCTTTCAGTGATGTAAGGCATGTTTGCAGCTTTTGCTTTATCAGCAACGATGTCTTTAGCTTGTTTTTTGGTAGCTACGAATAAGATTTTTCTACCTGATGCTGCGATTTTTTTCAAAGCTTCATTAGCTTCTTCGATTTTAGCTGCAGTTTTATATAGATTGATAATGTGAATACCATTACGCTCCATATAAATGTAAGGAGCCATGTTTGGATCCCATTTTCTAGTCATGTGTCCGAAGTGAACACCTGCTTCTAGTAATTCTTTTACTTCTATTTTGTTTGCCATTTTTGTACTAGTTTACGTTCTGTTGATTAGCAATGTGTGAATGGCGATTTCTCTGGCTTCATACATTTAGATGCTAAACTATATCCTACCTCGATAGGAGAGCAACAATAACTGTGTTTTTTAATTTCAATAAATAATTGATAATGTCTTGTTCCATTTGAACAAGACAGGTAATATTAACGTTTAGAGAATTGGAATCTCTTACGAGCTTTCTTCTGACCGAATTTCTTACGTTCAACCATTCTTGGGTCTCTTGTTAATAAACCTTCTGGTTTAAGGATTCCTCTGTTTTCAGCGTTAACTTCACACATTACGCGTGCTAATGCCATTCTTACAGCTTCTGCTTGACCAGTTGTACCACCTCCGTAAACGTTTACTTTTACATCAAAGTTACCAGCGTTTTCTGTCATAGAAAGCGGTTGTAAAACTTTGTATTGTAAAGTTGCAGTTGGAAAGTAAGTTGCGAATTCTTTTTTGTTTACAGTGATGTTTCCAGTTCCTTCAGAAACGTATACACGTGCAACAGCGGTTTTTCTTCTACCGATTTTGTGAATAACTCCCATTACTTAAGATCATTTAGGTTAACAGTTCTAGGTTTTTGAGCTCCGTGTTTGTGCTCAGCTCCTACAACAACATTTAGATTTCTAAAAAGTTCAGCACCTAATTTGTTTTTAGGTAACATACCTTTTACAGCTTTTTCTACTAATGCAGCTGGATTTTTAGCTTGCAATACTTTAGCAGTTAAAGTTCTTTGTCCTCCTGGGTAACCTGTATGACGCATGTAAATTTTGTCATTCATTTTTGTACCTGTAAGGTTAATTTTTTCTGAGTTGATAACAATTACGTTATCTCCACAGTCAACGTGCGGTGTGTAACTTGGCTTGTACTTACCTCTTAAGATCATTGCAACTTTAGAAGCAAGACGTCCTAAGTTATGACCTTCAGCGTCAACAACAATCCACTCTTTAGTTACAGTGGCTTTGTTTGCTGAAACTGTTTTGTAGCTTAATGCGTCCATAATATTATTTTAATTAAACATTCCATCCCCAATAAAGGGGATGCAAAAGTACAATTAATTATTTTAAAACCAAATACCTGAAAGAATATTTTATCTGCTGAAAATCAGGACTTCAGTTTTTTAATTAATTAATGAATAAAAAAAACGTCTTCACAATAAAGTAAAGACGGTTAAATATTTAGAAAAAATCGATCACACAATAAATATATTGGCAATATCTACAACTTGCTGTGTCGTAAGTGGTTCATCATAAGCTTCTGAGCCAGCCGCAGCACCAAAAGCAGTTGCTGTATTAAATCCTGCCTGCATGGTTACACCTTCTCCATCATAAACTGCTTGTGTTGCTGCAGGCATGCCAGCACCTCGTTCGGCATTAGAAATCCACCCTTTTAATCCTCTTAATCGTCTAACTTCAGAAGCATGTCGCGCTTCAACAGAATGGATTTGCAATGCAGCAGTCAATAAATCGGGTGTCGTTATCAAGTTGGCGGCTTGTCCTTTATATGCTCTAACTCCCGTATCTTCAAAAGCTTGAGCCAAAGCTAAAAATGTTGGATAATCATGAAAAGGATCAAAAGCTCCACCTACAGTAAAATCAAAAGTAGGTTTGGGTACAAAGTTCGCGCTTGCGGTTCCACCCAATCCTGCAATTAAAAACTTAACGTGATCAGATTCGTGTGCCGCTATTTGCTGAAAGACTTTCAAATCGCGGCCGCCATTTTCAGAAGCTGGAATTACTCCGGAATCTAATGCCAGGGCATAAAATTCGTTTTCAAGATATTCTAAGGTTAAAGCAAACTGAAGGGCTCCAATTGGAGTTGCAGGAGTTGCTGTTATATCTTTAGCGAAAGCTTTATTGGTAAGAGCCGACAATCCAAATGGAATTGATGCTAAAGCTAAATTTTTTCCCATATTTCCAAAGTGCGAAAAACTATCTCTGCGAGAACCAGTACTATTCATTAAATTGTCATCAGTAAAGGATTCTATAAATTTCAAAATGTTCATAATTTCTAAGTTTTAGCGGTTAAGATTAAGGCAAGTATTTAGCTGTAAATTTTGTGGTGATAAAACCAGCTGCAATCGGTAGGATTTTCGATGGATCTTTTGCATCATCCAATCCTGTTGACATATTTACAATATCGTCTCCAGCAAAATCTTTCGAATTTGGATTAATTAAACTTCTTATTGCAGCAGCGTGTCTGGCTTCAACAGAAACAATCTTTCCAGCTAATAATAAGTAGTCTGCGGTTTTAATTAATCTTCCTGCTCCGTTATAAGCAGCAACGCCAGTATCTTCTAGTGCTTTTGCAGTAGCTAGAACTTCGGTACGGCTATTGAAATTTAAAGAACCATAATTAAAGGCTAAAGAAGGTAGCAATTGCGAACTTGGATCGGGAAGCGCTCCATTTAAAGCAGCTTTGAAAAAATCTCTGTGAACTACTTCGTGATGGTACAAATCAGTCAAAACTTCGCGTTCAATACTACTAAATACGGTGTTAAAACCGCTAGAATTCACTACTTTAGTGTAAAAGTCGGCTTCTAATTGTTCTAGAGCATACGCGTAGGTTAATACTCCAAAATCTCCGGAGCCTAAATCAAAAACACCATTTCTTACTCCTGGCAAAGAAGTGTCTGGCATATCATTGTCGTGGTCATTATCGCTACAGCCAGCCAAAACCAGACCTGTGGTCATTAATGTTAATCCGCTGAGCTTAAGAAAGCTCCTTCTGCTATTCAGTGAAGGGTCAGCTTCATGAATTTTAACTTCGTTTTTCATAATCAAGTTTTTTATTAGGTTAACAACATTGGTTTTTAGTTAATGGGTATTTAGTTATTAACGAAATTTTAGTAAGAGCGGTTTTAAAATCTCTGTTTAATTAATTATTATTTCGAAATGACTTATATTTTTAAATACTAATAGCTTGTTTTTGTTTTATTTTAGGTAATTCTACTATATTTGTATTAATTACATAAAATTCAATTGGATGAAAGCTAAAGCAACTCTAAAACAAATTGCGAAAGAACTTGGTGTTTCTGTTTCGACTGTATCTAAAGCGTTGAATGACAGTCCAGAAATTAGTGAACAAACGAAGGTGAAGATTAAGGAGTATGCCAAACTCAAAAACTATAAGCCGAATGTTATTGGTTTGAATCTAAAGAATCGTAAAACAAAAACGATTGGAGTAATTATTCCAAATATTCTAAATTCTTTCTTTGCGAAAGTTTTTAGCGGTATTGAGAAAGTTGCTGATAAAAAAGGGTATAATGTAATTACGTGTATATCAAACGAGTCATTAGAAAAAGAAATCCACACACTCGAAATGTTGAGTAACGGAACTATTGACGGATTTATCCTTTCGGTTTCAGAAGAAGCTCAAAAACTTCAAGATTACAATCATTTTTCAGAAATTATTAATGATGGAACACCAATCGTGATGTTTGACCGTATTGCTGATGAAGTAGATTGTGATAAGGTTGTTGTGGATGATTTTGATTCGGCATTAAACTCGACACAGCATTTAATTAATCTTGGATGTAAAAATATTGCTCTAATTTCTTCTGTAGATAATTTAAGTGTTGGAAAATTAAGAGCTGACGGATATTTGAAAGCTTTAAAAGACAATAATATTCCAGTTAATGAAAAAATCATTCTTCGCACCGATTCTGAAGAAGATATGAAAAGTAAAATTGATGCAATTTTTGATAATAAAATTGACGGAATTTTTGCTTTGGATGAAAATGATTCGGTTGCAGCCTTAAGAGTAAGTTTGAAAAAAGGATATAGAGTCCCAGAAGATATTTCGATTATTGGTTTTGCAGATGGTATTTTAGCTTCGAGACGTTTATCGCCAAGTTTGACGACGGTTAGTCAGCATGGTGTTGAAATTGGAGAGGTTGCCGCAAAAAGATTGATTGAAAGATTGGAAGAACCTGAAGGAACAGTTTCTGAATATGAAACAATCATCATCAAAACAAAATTGAAAGAAAGAGAATCTACAAGAAAAGTATAAATAAAGAAAACCCATCAGCAGAAACTGATGGGTTTTTATTTATAATGAATATGGAAATTTAGGATTTTTATACTTTTTTAATTTCTCAAAAGGAACTAAAAATGGTTCTTCACAAGCTCTTGCGGCTCTATAAAAAATAGGAGTAAATTCAATTCCTTTTTCAGTATAACTCCAAGATGGGAAATCCCAATATTCTTCATTGGTATAATCACAGTAATCATCTTCATTTTTAGGTTTTTCAAAATGCTCTTGAGAATTAATTACAGCAAGTAATTTAGGTGCAAAATAGTCATTTCTGTATTTAGAAAAAGTATCAAAATTATTCTGTTTGTCGCCAGTTACGCTTTTGTCAAAAGCTAGAATATCATCAATTCCATATTGCTTTCCGTTGTTTAAATCAATAAGATAACCACTACTTCCAAAATCGGGATGAGCTCCTCCGCAGTCCCAAAACATTGAAATTTGAAAACCTAATAAATCATTGTTCAGAAAGTTAATTGTTGAATTTCCTTCAATGCCTTTTCCTTGGCTGTATTCAAAACTAGATGCACAATTAAGCTGAGCTAATGTATTTTCAATATGTATACTTTCTAAGATCGGATTAATCAAAGCCTTGTTTTTTGTTGTAAAATTGTTTCCTAATCTAAAAAAATCAGAATTGCAATGCTTTTCAGAATACCACACAAATTCTTTGTTGTTATAAATCGTAATTTTCTGTTTTTTAAATTCAAGGAATTTGTATTTTACCAGATTAAGACGTTCGTCATCAAATCTAATTTTAAGATTCGACTTGTAGTTGTCAAAATTTACAGGTTCAAGGTGAACGACTAATTGCTTGTCTTTTGCATCATACCAAAAGCCATCAAAATTATTGCCCGATTTTTTGAGATAAAATTTTTCAGTAATAACATCGCCCGGTTTAAAATAGAAAGTATAATTATTGTCGTTTAATTTTGCTTCCAGCTTAATGTCTTTTAATGAATTCTTGTAGAAATAAACAGCATTTAGACTAGCTTCCTGATCTGAATTATAGACCTGAATAGTCATAAAAATGGTGCTTTTTCCTAGAGTTCCTTCCAGATAATAAATCTTGTTCTGGCAAAATGAAATTGTTGAATAAAGTAGAAAAAATAGAATGTAAAGCTTTTTCATTTTTTGATTATAAAGTTTAGCAAAGAAAGAAAATATTTGCAATAGTAAAAGGCGGATGTTCTCTTAAAATTATTTGGAATTAAATAACTGCAAAGATTTTATTGTTGCCGTACTATATAGTCTTCCAATTGGTAGAATCTTATTTTTGATCGTTACGGAACGACTATTAAATTGTGAAACCTTTTTTAACGGAATCAAAAAAGAACGATGTATTCTGAAAAAAAAGCCTTCGGGTAATTTTTCAATCATTTCGGTAATAGACTGATGTGTTTTAAAAGAATCTTTTTCTGTATGAATAATTAAATAATTTCCTTGTGACTCAAAATAATCTATTTCATTAAGATATAATTTAAGTGTTTTCCTTTCGCACTTGACAAATATAAAAGGCTGTTCGGTTTCAGTTTGCGCCAGTTTTTCAAATTGTTGATTCGTTTTTTGGATTTTACTGTATTTATGTACCGCTTTTGAAAATCGTTCCAATGAAATGGGTTTTAATAAATAATCAATAGCTTCAAGGTCAAATCCTTCTACTGCATATTGTGAATTGGCAGTTGTAAAAATAATTCCGATATCCTTTGGTATTAATTTAGCAAACTCGATTCCCGATTTGCCTGGCAGGTTGATATCTAAAAAAACTAAATCCACCTTATTTGTCTTTAAAAAGCCTAGAGCACTATTAGTGTTCATAAATTTACCTTTCAAATCCAAAAAATCGAACTTTGCAATGTGCATTTCCAACAATATAGATGCTGGAAGTTCATCTTCTATAATAATACAGCTTATTCTAGTTGGTGTCATTAATTTTAATTTTTAGAGAGACAAAAAAAGATTCGACTTCATTTTTGATATTTAAAACATGCCTTTCAGGATAGAGAAGTTCTAAACGTCTTTTAACATTGGAAATTCCAGTACCGCTATATGGATTTTTAGCTTTTTTGTCTTCGAAAAAATCCTGCGGTAAACTATTCTCAATTTTAATTATTAGCCATTCTTCAGAAAATGTAATTGAAATTGTAATCCATGCTTTTGAACTGACATCGTCCAGACAGTATTTAAAACTGTTTTCTATAAAAGGAAGAATCAAGAAAGGTTCAATAACTTGATTTTCTGTAATTCCATTTGTGCTGAAACTTAGTTCGAGTCTGTTATCAAATCTTAATTGCTGTAGTGAAATATAATTTTTTAAATACTCTATTTCTTTCTCCAAAGGAATATGTTTGGTATTTACTTCGTAAACAGAATATCGGAGAAAGTCGGAAACTTTAAGGACTATATCTGCGGAATCATCTGATTTGCTTAAAATCCTTGAATACAAACTATTTAGAACATTAAATAAAAAATGAGGATGAAACTGATTTCGGAGAGAAAACAATTCTGCTTGCAGTTTTTCAGAAATAATCAGTTGTACTTTGTTTTTAGCCTCGGCGATATAATAGACAAGCTTGATGATTAAAGGAACCGTGACAACAAATTGGAGTTTAATAACATTATATAAATATACAGGTGCAGAAAAAAGCGGTTCTGATTTCCATTCGGTCAAATTAAATGCAATAATGATATAGTTGTCAATTAAACGCTGAATGAATGCAAAAAATAGAATTGAAATCAAATAGACAAAAATAAAAAGAGCCTTTCTTTTCCTGAAAAATAATTTTGGCATTGCTACTTCTACAATCAATAGTACAAATATAATTTTAGGAAAAACGCTATAACATTCATTATATAATGCCCTCCAGAAATCTGCTGTAGGTAAACCCTGTACTAAGCTGAATAATAAAATATATCCTAGCCAGTAGCCTATATAAAGTTTTATTTTTTGCGATGTGTTTTCAGGATAAATAGCTATTTCATTCATTGCCGAATTTATTTCTTTAAATGTAAAGCTAGTGGTTTTGAATTAGAATTAAAATCCTAGTGTGACAGAAAACAGTTTTCTTATTTAAATAGCATAATTGTTTCTGAGTTGTTGTTTGCAACACAAATTATGTTGTTTAAATAATTGTCTTTTTGATAGATAAAAAGCATAATACCTTTCGCAGACTAATCTAATTTTTTAAAAAACTATTATGAAGAAAACCGTTTTATTTTTAATGTTGCTATTTTGTTTTTCTTGGGTAATAAACGCTAAGAACACTGAAGTTTATCCAACAAATTGGTGGGTAGGAATGAAAACCAATTCTATACAGTTATTAATTCGAAGTATTGACGCTTCTTTTACAACAGATAAAGTAAGCATTAATTATCCAGGAATAACGATTAACAAAACATATTCTTTTCCAAATGCAAAATATATTGCTATAGATATTACCATTGCACCAGAAACTACTGCTGGCGATGTATTTATTGAATTAAATCAAAAGTCAGGAAAACAGAAAATAAAGTGGCCTCTTTATGACCGAAAACCTGGTAATGGAACACAGTATGCGCAAGGCGTTACTTCTAGCGACTTTATCGAATTAATTATGGTAGATCGCTTTAGTAATGGAGATACTGCCAATGATAAAGTAAAAGGAATGAGGGATCAATCTCTTAATAGAAAAGAAATGTATGAACGCCATGGAGGAGATTTGCAAGGGGTAATTAACAATCTAGATTATATTCAGGGACTTGGAGTTACTGCATTGTGGTTTACGCCAGTTATGGAAAATGATATGGAGAAAAGAACTGAGCATGGTTATGCAATTACAAATCATTATAAAATTGATCAAAGATATGGAGGAGATATTGCGTATGAAAAATTAAGCAATCAACTTCACGCTAGAGGGATGAAGCTTATTTTTGATGCAGTTTATAATCACATAGGATCGTTTCATTTTCTAGAATTAGATCCTCCTGCAAATGATTGGGTTCATCGCTGGCCAGAATATACTCAAACTAATTACAGAGAGATTCCGCTTTTTGATCCGTATGGAACAAAATCAGATAAAAAGAAAATGAGTGATGGCTGGTTTGATAAAATAATGCCAGACATTAATCAAGAAAATCCGTTTATGGCCAATTTCATTATTCAAAATTGTATTTGGCATATTGAAAAGTTTGGTATTGATGGAGTTCGCTTGGATACTTATACCTATAATGACCTGAATTTTGCCAATCGTTGTAACAAAGCTATAATGGATGAGTTTCCAAAGATTTCCATTTTTGGCGAAATAATGGTGCATGGAGTAGCAAATCAGGCTTATTTTGAGCAGAATAATATAGATACATCGTTCAAAAGCAATTTGCCTTCGGTTGTAGATTTTCAAAGTTTGTATTACGGAATCATTCCAGCTTTGACAGAACCTTTTGGGTGGAAAGGAGGAGTCAATCAATTGTATTATACTTTGAGCAGTGATTTTTTGAGTAAGAATCCAATGCAGAAAGTATTGCTTTTAGATAATCATGACGAGGCTCGATTTTTTTCATTAATGGGAGAAAATGTAGAAAAGCAAAAAATGGGGTTTCAATGGTTGCTGACCTGCAGAGGGATTCCGCAACTATATTATGGTTCTGAAGTTTTGATGAAGGGATTTAAAAATCCAGATGGTTTACTAAGAGCTGATTTTCCAGGGGGATGGAAAGAAGATGAAAAAAATGCTTTTACAGGAAAAGGAATGACTGAGGATGAAAAATCGACACAGGAATTGGTTCGTAAACTGGCTAATTTTAGAAAAAATGCATCAGCAATAAAAACGGGAAAAATGATGCATTATACACCTGTTGATGGTTTGTATGTTTACTTTAGATATGATGACAACCAGACAATAATGTGTGTGATGAATACAAGTAGTTCTGAAAAAGAAATTGACTTTCAAAAATATGATGAAAGAACCACTGGATTTATTTCTGCTAAGAATGTGATTACAGAAGAAATTTTTTCAACTTCTAAAAAGACAGCTATTCCAGCAACAAAAATGTGGGTTTTAGAATTAAATAAATAAAAAAATGGTTAAAAAAAGTATAGTTTTTCTTTCGATTCTTTTTCCTTTTTATGTTTTTTCTCAGTCTAATGAGGTTGAAAATTCAGTTCAATATTTACTCAATAATTTCAAAACGCCTGAAGAGTATATTGCCTCAAAATTTGCAGAAAAAGATATAGTTCTGCTGGCCGAAGAACATCGGGTTAAAGAAAATCTCTTATTAGTAAAGAATTTGATTCCTGTTTTGTATAAAAATAACGTCTATAACTTAGGGATGGAGTTTGGTGCAAGTGAAGATCAGGTAAAATTAGATTCGTTAGTTTCTGCCACTGATTATAATGAGGATTTGGCTAGAAAATTAATGTTTAATTATAACTCAGGCTGGGCTTTTAAAGGGTATACTGATTTGTATAAGGCGGCATGGTTATTAAACAAATCACTGCCTAAATCTGCAAAGAAATTCCGAATCTTAAACTTAAGTTATCGTTACGATTGGTCTTCATTTTCAGGACAAAGAACCCCTGAGAAAATGAAAAAGGTATTTTATAAAGGAAATACAGAAATATTTCGATTTGGGATCGTAGAGAAAGAAATTATTGCCAAGCAAGAGAAGGTTTTGATTCTTACGGGAGATATTCATGCATTTACAAAATACAAATTTCCAGTGTATGATTTTCTAGGGCAGGATTTTGTGAGATTAGAAGATGGTTATTTCGGAAATCAGCTTTATGCAAAATATCCACAGTTAGTATATTCTGTTTTATTGCATAAACCTTTTGCTAATCGCCCTGAAATTAAACCAAATTTGGTTTCGCCAGCAAATGGCAAAATTGAAATTATAATGAAGAAACTGCAAAATAAACCAATCGGGTTCGATTTAATTAATACGCCTCTTGGAAAGTTACGAGATGATAGTTACTATTCTCTTGGCTATAGCAATTTTACATTGGAAAATTTTTATGATGGCTATGTATTTTTAAAACCAATTAAAGAGCTTTCGGGTTGCGATATTGACTTGAATTTTTTAACGGCTAGTAATTGGAATCAAGCTCAAGAAAATATTGCAGATCCAGACTGGAGACCACGACCAAAGAATTTAAAAGTTTATTGGGAACAAATTAAAGATTATGGAGATATTCCAAAAAAATATGCAGAGGTAGATAAATACTAGTCTTAAACGGCTATAAATTAATAATCCGCTAAAAGCATTCACTTTTAGCGGATTTATTTTTTACTGAAATTTTACTGAAATATTAATGCGCTTCTAACCAATCTTTACCTAAACCAAGTTCAACCTCTAAAGGAACCGACATTTTAAAGGCGTTTTCCATTTCGTGTTTAATCATTGGCTGAATTTTTTCGAGTTCATCATTGTGAACATCGAACACAAGCTCATCATGTACTTGAAGCAGCATTCTAGACTTCCAGTTTTCGTCACGAAGTTTTTTATGAATGTTGATCATTGCTATTTTGATTACATCGGCAGCACTTCCTTGAATTGGTGCGTTTACTGCATTTCGTTCGGCAGCGCTTCTTACTACGGCATTAGCAGAATTAATATCTTTTAAGTAACGACGACGGCCTAAAATAGTCTGTACGTAACCTTTTTCGCGTGCAAATTCAACTTGTTCTGAAATATAAGATTTAAGACGCGGATAAGTTTTGTAATAAGCATCGATCAAAGCGGCACTTTCGCTTCTAGAAAGTGAAGTTTGGCTGCTTAAGCCAAAAGCAGAAACACCGTATATGATTCCGAAGTTTACCGTTTTAGCATTACTTCTTTGTTCGCGGGAAACTTCTTCTAAAGCAACATTAAAAACCTTGGCAGCGGTTGCTCTGTGAATGTCTTCTCCATTTTGGAAAGCTTTAATCATATTTTCTTCACCGCTCAGAGCAGCAATAATTCTTAATTCAATTTGAGAGTAATCGGCAGAGATTAAAGTATGGTTTTCATCGCGTGCAACAAAAGCTTTACGAATCTGACGTCCTCTTTCGGTACGAATTGGAATATTCTGTAAGTTCGGATTATTAGAACTCAAACGTCCAGTTGCTGCAACGGCCTGCATATAATCGGTATGAACACGTAAAGTCTTTTTATCAACTTGTTCAGGCAGAGCCAAAATATAAGTGCTTTGCAGTTTTACCATCTGGCGCCAATCTAAAATATCTTTTACAATTGGGTTGTCATTTGCTAAATAAGTCAAAACTTCTTCGCCAGTTGCATATTGCCCGGTTTTGGTTTTCTTCTGTTTTGCTCCGCCAATTTTAAGTTTTTCGAATAAAATATCACCTAATTGTTTTGGCGACGCTAGGTTGAATTTCTCACCAGCAGTTTCATATATTTTCTGCTCCAAAGATTTGATTTCAACATCCATTTCTTTAGACATATCTTTTAAGAAATCAACGTCTAGGCGGATACCCTCCATTTCCATATCAGCCAAAACACTAACTAACGGAATTTCGATATCATCAAATAACTTTTTAGTCTCGGTTTTGTCTAATTGAGTCGTGAAAATTTCTTTTAACTGTAAAGTAATATCAGCATCTTCGGCAGCATATTCTTTAATATCTTCTAAAGGAACATCACGCATATTAAGCTGATTCTTCCCTTTTTTACCAATTAAAGTTTCAATAGATTTTGGAGAATAATTTAAATAGGTTTCAGCCAAAATATCCATATTATGACGCATATCTGGGTTAATCAGATAATGTGCGATCATCGTATCAAAAAGTTTTCCTTTTACAGTAACGCCGTAATTAGAAAGGATTTTTAAATCGTATTTTAAATTCTGCCCGATTTTCTCAATGTTTTCATTTTCAAAAAACGGAACAAATTTGTCTACTAAAGCTTTTGCTTCTTCCTGATTTTCGGGAAACGGAACATAAAATGCTTTTCCTTTTTCATAAGAGAAAGACATTCCGACCAATTCTGCATGCAAAGCGTCAATTCCTGTGGTTTCGGTATCAAAACAAACAGAAGTCTGTTTTTCTAAATTCTGCAAAAGCAATTTTATACCCAAATCACCTTGAATCGTCTGATATGAATGTGGCGTATTTTCTAATGTATTATAGAAAGAAGTTCTTGGAGCTTCTGTGTCTTCATCTTCAGCGCTTCCAAAAAGATCAAACTGATCTTCGTTCTTAGCTGTAGCTTTTTTTACAGGTTTAGTATCTGGAGTGGCAGTTGTTTGAGTTCCATCTGTTTTAAACAAATTATCAAATTGCTCCGCCATTCTTCTAAATTCCAATTCCTGAAAAATAGCATCTGTTTTTTCGATATCAGGGCGAGATAGTTCGTAGTCGTCTTCATTAAAAGTTACATCGCAATCTGTAATGATGGCTGCAAGCTTTTTAGAAAGAATTCCTTTTTCCTTATTCGCTTCGATGTTTTCTTTCATTTTGCCTTTTAGCTTGTCAGTGTTTGCTAAAAGGTTTTCCATAGTGCCAAATTCTTTTAGGAATTTTTTGGCAGTTACTTCACCAACACCAGGAAGCCCAGGAATATTATCGACAGCGTCACCCATCATTCCAAGAAAATCAATTACTTGTTCTGGTCTTTCTACTTCAAATTTTGCCAAAACCTCAGGAACTCCCCAAATTTCAATTCCGTTACCCATTCGGGCTGGTTTATACATAAAGATATTTTCAGAAACCAATTGTGCAAAATCTTTATCGGGTGTTACCATAAATACCTGATAGTTTTGTTTTTCGGCTTGTTTTGCAATTGTTCCAATTAAATCATCAGCTTCACAGCCTGCAAGTTCAATAATCGGAATATGCATCGCTTTTAATAATTCTTGAATATACGGAACAGCAATTTTAATTGCTTCTGGAGTTTCGTCTCGGTTTGCTTTGTATTCTACAAACATTTCGGTTCTCACATGGCTTCCGCCTTTATCAAAAGCAACGGCCAAATGATCTGGTTTTTCTCTTTTAATAACATCCAATAGAGAGTTCATAAAACCCATAATTGCAGATGTATCCATTCCTTTTGAGTTGATTCTCGGGTTTTTAATAAAAGCATAATAACCACGAAAAATTAATGCATAAGCATCTAGAAGAAAAAGGCGTTTTTGAGTTGACATATTAAAAATATTAGTCTGTAAAAATAAACAATTGAGTTCTCAAAAATTGTCAAAAATGAAAATTTTTACCATATAAGTTATGTAAGTTCATTTTAGCAATATGTATAACAATTAGACACACCGCAGTGCGTCTAATTGTTATGATAAATAGTATTGATACAGAATTTTTAAATGAACTTATATAATTTATATGGTGAAAATCTGCAAAGCGTTAATATCAAGTTAAAATTTTTTATTCAGGGATTTCTTCATTTTTTCTTCATGTTACGGAGGTAATTTTGATCTGTAAAATAAAAGTTATTAATTCTTAAATCTTAGAAATCATGAGAAATTTATTGATGTTATTAGTGGCAGTTTTAGGAACAAGCGCAATGGTTCACGCATTTCCTGCAAAAGATGGAAAAACAACTCCAGCAAAAGAAGTTAAAGCTACAAAACAGCCAAAAAGCAAATCTGATAAAAAAACAAAATCAGTAAAAAGCGAAGCGCCAAAAGCTGAAAAAGCAAAGGTAAAAAATGAAGCAAAAAAATAGTTTAAAATAAAAGGTAGATAATTTAAAATTTTAGAAATCATGAAAAAATTAATTTTATTGGCAGTAGCAGTTTTAGGAACAAGTGCAATGGTAAGTGCACAAACAACTCCAGCTCAAGCGGCACCTACAAAAGAGGTAAAAGCTACAAAACACCACCATAAAGGAAGCAAAAAAGCAAAAGCTGAAGCTCCAAAAGAAGAAGCAGCATCTGTGAAAAAATAAAAATTGCTCTCGTTTTGTTTTCGAAGCATTGTAACGGAGGCAAAACAGGAATAATGATTATGAGAATGCGATTGAAGAAGCTGATGAAGAAATTTGTCAGCTTTTTTCATTCGTTAATTTTTTAATAATGTATAGCAGAACTTTTGAGAATTGATTAATTTTAGTTGTGCTTAAATGCCTTGTTTATGAATGTTTTAATTGTTGAAGATAATAAAGAGCTTGCTGTAGAAGTTTACGATTTTCTATGTAATGCAGGTTATATCTGTAAAATTGCAAATAGTTGTGCCGATGCTTTGGAAGAATTTGGAAGCAATGATTACGATGCCATGTTGCTAGATCTTGGCTTGCCTGATGGTGATGGTTTTGAAGTTTTGCAGGCTGTTCGAAAAACAAAATCTAAAATTGCGGTAATCGTACTTACAGCACGCGGAGAATTGGATGACAGAATTAACGGGCTTCATCTTGGAGCCGACGATTATTTGACCAAACCTTTTGCTTTAACAGAATTGGCGGCGAGATTGTTTGCTGTAATTCGCAGGATTCATGGTTTTACTTTAAACAATTTAAGTATTCATGGTTTTTTATTGCAGCTTCAGGATTATAAAGTAAGCTTTAATGAAGTTCCAGTAAGCCTTACCAAAAAAGAATTTGATATTTTTCAATATTTGGTTCTCAATAAAAACCGTGTGATTACAAGGCTGCAATTGACAGAACATATTTGGGGCGATATTCTAGAGGTCAATTCTGATTCTAATTTTATCGATGTTCATGTTCGTAATCTTCGTAAAAAGTTAGACAAACATACTTCTATAGATTGGTTTGAGACGGTTCGAAATGTTGGGTATCGTATAAACGAATAATGCTATTCTTGTGAAAATAAAACATCAATTAGCCATTTTTAATGCCATGACCAGATTGCTGGTCATTTTGATTTTATGGCTAATGCTTCCTATTTTGGTAGAAAATGTAGTATACCATCATATTAATAACAGTTTGCTGGAAAAAAAGAAAAAATTTATTGAGCATCTTAATCAAGAAGAAATCAATGATTTTATAGAAAATCCAGATGATTCTACTCAGACTTTTTCGGAGTTTTCTACACTTCATAGTGAATTTTTGGTGCTGTCTCGAGTGCCGATAAAACCACATCAGAAAAAAACAACTTTTACAAATGAATATCGTAAGATTGAAAATGAGGAAAGCGAATACCGAATTCTGCAACATCATTTTACTTATGAAGGCGAAGATTATCAGCTTGAAATTGGCAGCAGTTTGAGCGAGGTTAACGATTTAACTTTTGTAATTAGACTCTTTATCATAATTGTTTTTGTGGTAATTCTATTGATGACTTTTTTGGCAGACACTTTTTATATTGAATATCTTTTAAAACCATTTTATAAAATTATTGACACTAAAATTAGGCGTGTAAATGAGCCTGAAGCATTTGATCATACTCCTATAAAAGCGGCTTCACGAGATTTTAGAGAATTAGATTTTGTTTTAAACCAAATGATGGATCGTATTGCAGAAGTTTTTAAAAAAGAAAAACAGTTTATCTCCAATGTTTCGCACGAACTTTTAACGCCAATAGCATTGCTAAAAAACAAACTTGAAAACTTATTGCAAAATGAATCTTTAGATGATAATGCGGTTGATAAAATTGCAGGTTCTCTCAAGACGCTAGATATGCTGAAAAAAATCATCAATAATTTATTGCTGATTTCAAGAATAGACAACAATCAGTACGAAGCAAATGAAGAAATTAATCTTCGTGAAATTGTTTCCGATTTGCAGGAAGATCTTCAAGATCGAATGGACGACAGAGAAATTCAGTTTGAAAATAAAATGGAGAACAGTTTTATTTTTACAGGAAACAAAACTTTAATTCATATCCTGATTTATAATTTGGTAACCAATGCCATTAAATATAACAAACCGCAAGGAAAGATTATTGTAGAAGATGGTTTTGCAGAGAATCATTATTTTATTTCGGTAAAAGACTCTGGAATTGGGATGGACGAATCGCAGTTAGAAAAAATATTCAGCCGTTTTACCAGAATAAGTTCCGACCAGGAAGGGCAGGGCTTAGGACTTGCAATTGCAAAAAGTATTGCTTCCTTCCATCATATAGAAATTACGGTAGAATCTGCAGTTAGAGAAGGCACTTCTTTTAGATTGTGGTTTCAAAATCACAATTAAAAGTTAAACTTTTTTGTAAGGCTTTTTCTTCATTTGGGCTTCATTTTGTGGATATACCTTTGACTTATAAATAATGAAATAATAAATCATAAAAATTTAAAGTCATGAAAAAATTAGCAATTTTAACAGTAGCAGTTTTAGGAACAGTTGCAATGGCAAGTGCACAAACAACTCCAGCACCAGCAAAATCAAAAGAAGTGAAAACTGAAAAACAAGATAAAAAAGCAAACAAAAAAGCTAAAGGTGATAAAAAAGTAGAAGCTGCAAAACCAGAGGCTCCAAAAGCAAAATAAACGAGACTTTAAATCTTGAGATTAAATAGTTTTAAAGGTTGGTTAGGTTTAAAGCTGAAAGAGACATCTTTCAGCTTTTTTTATGTTTAACAGCGTTAAAATTTTTATAATAAAAAGAAATAGAATTCGCATTCTTTGTTACTTTGTTTAAAACTAAAAATTAAATGATCCTTCGTTTTGTAATTCTATGTGCTCTTTTATTATTTATTGAGTTCTATTCATATCAAGCTTTTCGAACTTTAGTCAAAACTCGTTGGGTTGTGATTAGTTATCAAGTTATAAGCTTACTGGTCTTAGTCTTTATTATCTATTCTTTTTCGCAAGTTGATCGTTCTGTTGGTCAAACTAGACAATTTATGTTTACCACAGGTTTGATGCTGACGGTATATGTGCCAAAAATTTTGCTTACGCTAATAATGTTTGGAGAGGATATTTTTAGAATAGGGGCAAGCATCTTAAATTATTTTGTTTACAATACTCCTAGAAAAGAGATGATGCCTGACAGGCGAAAATTTGTCAGCCAACTGGCATTAGGTTTGGCCGCGATTCCGTTTCTTTCTATTATTTATGGAATTTTTGAAGGAAAATATAATTTTAAAGTAATTAAACAAACTGTTTTTTTTCCAGATCTTCCAGATGCTTTTGACGGTTTTAAAATCACTCAGATTTCTGATGTTCACAGCGGAAGTTTTGATAATCCAGAGAAAATCAATTACGCCATTGATTTAATTAATGCGCAAGAATCGGATCTAATTTTATTTACAGGAGACATTGTAAACACGCATGCTAAAGAAATGCATCCTTGGCTGGAAACGTTTAGCCGCATTAAAGATTATAAATACGGGAAGTTTGCAGTTTTAGGAAATCATGATTATGGCGAATATGTGACTTGGCCTTCAGAAAAAGAAAAAGACGAAAACTTTAAGGCTATTAAAAATTTGTATGGTCAAATTGGCTTTAAATTAATGCTTAACGAACATACTTACATTCAGAAAGGCGATGACAAAATTGCTTTGATTGGTGTAGAAAACTGGGGAGTGAATTTTAAAAAAGCAGGTGATTTAAATAAAGCTTCTGAAAACGTACATCAAGATGATTTCAAGGTTTTAATGAGTCATGATCCAAGCCATTGGGATGCCGAAATTAAAAATCATCCAAAGAATTTTCATTTGACATTTGCAGGCCACACACACGGTATGCAGTTCGGAATTGAGATTCCAGGATATTTTAAATGGAGTTTAGCGCAGTATATTTACAAACAATGGGCTGGATTGTACGAAAACGTCGGAAGATACGTTTATGTTAACCGCGGTTTTGGTTTTCACGCTTATCCGGGACGAGTTGGAATTATGCCTGAAATAACAGTTATTGAACTAAAAAAAGGCCGTAATGTCGGTTAATTCGTTAAAAATGCTACATTTGTATAATATTTATTTCTTTTAAGAGATTTAAAAAACTTAATTTTTTGGTTTTATGTCAAAATTTGGAGAACTAATAAATGCTCAAGTTCCAGTGTTAATTGATTTTTACACAGATTGGAATGAATCTTCAGTTTCTATGCATCCTGTTATTAAGGACGTAGCTGCTGCGCTTGGCGATAAAGCCAAAGTAATCAAAATTGATGTAGATAAAAATCAGGAACTAGCAGAAGCGCTTCGTATTAAAGGACTTCCAACTTTAATGATTTACAAAGAAGGGCAAATGATCTGGAGACAATCTGGAGAGCTTGATGCTAATACTATAATTGGAATTGTTCAAGAACAATTCAACGTCTAAATAACTTCTTTCTATTGATGTTATTTAGTGAATAATATCAAACTTGTACCCGTTTTCTTTTAAAAAATGCAGTGTTCGAGGCAAGGCAAATCTTAAATTTGGAGAAGCCTTAATGCTGTCATGAAACACAATTACGCTACCAGATTTCACGTTTTTAGTCACATTTTCAAGGCATTTTTCAGGAGTAATGCTTTGATCGAAATCAGCGCTTAAAACATCCCACATTACTATTTTATAGCCTAAACTTCTAAGAATTTTAGATTGCGCTTTTTTGATTTTCCCGTAAGGAGGACGAAATAATAAACGGTGAGGAGCCTTTTCTTGTTCGTCTAGAACGGCTGCACAGTTTTTTACATTTTCAATATAATCATTGGTATGTATTTTCCATCCATTTACATGGTTCATGGTATGATTACCAATTGAATGTCCGTCGGTAATTAACTTTTCAAATAGAGCCAGATTGGCTTTAATGTTTTTTCCGATGCAGAAAAAAGTAGCTTTTGCATCAAATTTTTTTAATTCAGATAAAACCCAGTCTGTAATTTCTGGAGTAGGGCCATCATCAAAAGTCAGGTATATTTTCTTTTCGTTGTTAGGAATGTCCCAGCAATATTTAGAAAACACCTTTTTTATAAATGAATTAGTTTTTACCCAATAGAAGCTCATTTTGAATTAAAGTTGTATTATATGTATAAAATTAAAAAATGCAGCGCTATTTATCAAACAGCGCTGCATTTTTTTAATAAGTAAGATTTTCGTATATTATTTACTCTTTTTCACGTCCAAAACGCTCAAAAACATTTACGTAAGTATTAAATGTAGTTTTGTGCTGGTTGTAAAAAGCAGTGTCTTTATTTTCATCCATTACATGCAATAAACTTCTGTAACGTTCGATATCTGTAATAATATCTACAGCTAAATCAGTTTGATCAGAAGGAGTCAATGTACTGTAATAGTTTAGATTCTCTTTGTATTTCTGAACCAATTTGTTTAAAAGATCTTGTGCTTTAGCTTTTTCACCAACTTTATAATAGCCATCGGTAAAAGCTTCAACTAAAGAATAATATCCATATTGGTCTAAAGGCATTTTGGTCATTGCCAAATTGATTACATTTTTAGCTTTGTCAATTTTACCTTCAGCAATAAGCTGGTTCATTAATCTAGAAAGATTCGTACGGTACGTAATACTGTTTCTTCTAGTTTCAGGATCGTGGTAAATGTTTCCATTACTATTGCCCCAATCCCATTTCATTACAATATCGTACATTTTATCTGCATCGATTTGTCCCATGTCTAATGGTCCGCCATCTTTAGAAGGAGTGTTTTTTATTGGAACTAATTTATACACCATTCCGTCCAATTGCAGATAATCTTTTAGCCATAAATAATCTTCATCATCAAAAGCTCCACCACTAAAGTAAATTGGTCTTTTCCAATTGTTATTGGCTAAAATATCAAGCATCATTAAACGATTTTTGTATAATGCGCTTCCTTTGATGTCAATATCTAAGTAAGGAACAATAGAATCGTAATACTTAGGATTAACTACTTTATTTTGAATAATAGTGTTTTTATCCACATTCACTCTAATCTTATTTGTTGGGTAGAAATGGATAGTTTGTCCGTTTTGTAAACCAACAGTCGATTTAGGGTTTTTGATGAAATCGATAAAATCTTTAATATTCCAACGTGTATCAATTTTCTGAATGTAAGCTGTGTAATCTAAATTATCTCCCACATATTGACTATGTTCAAAAGATATAGGCAATGGATTTGATTCGTAAGACTTAGCCTTCATTTGATCAATATACCAATCTGTCATAAATAAACTTGTATTTACAATCTTCACATCGGTTCTAAAATGCTCAATTTCTTGTGCATACCAAAGAGGGAAGGTGTCGTTATCTCCAATTGTAAATAAGATTGCATCTTTATCACAAGAACTCAAATAAGCTTTTGCCATTGCAACAGCAGTATATCTTCCAGATCTATCGTGATCATCCCAGTTTTGAGAAGCCATTAAAACTGGCGCTGCCAATAAACTTCCAGCAATAATTACTGGTCCTGCAATTTTTGGAGCAAGGTATTTCTGGAAACTTTCATAGAGCGAGTAAACGCCAAATCCGATCCAGATGGCAAAGACATAGAATGAACCCACTAAAGCGTAATCTCTTTCACGAGGTTCAAAAGGTCTTTCATTTAAATATATTTTTAATGCAATTCCTGTAAATAAAAATAAAGCCAAAAGTACATAGAAGCTCTTCAAATCCTTATTGGCGTGATACATGATACCAATCAATCCTAAGATAAATGGAAGGAAATAATAAGCATTACGTCCTTTATTATTTAATACATCTGATGGTAAATTGTCTTGCGAACCTAAATGAACAGAATCTAAAGCTTTAATGCCGCTAATCCAATTTCCGTCCAAATTATCATATTTGCCTTGAATATCATTTTGACGTCCAACAAAATTCCACATCAAATATCTCCAGTACATATACCCAAATTGGTATTCAAACATAAAGGCAAAGTTATCTGCTGTAGTAGGCTTTTCGATAAGTAAATACTCTCCGTAACTTCTTAAGAATTTTACATAACCTTCATTATCAATTTGCTTTTGAGCATAAGCTTTTCTGAACTCAGAAACTGTTTTTTCAACCTCATTGCGCAATTGAGCTGTAGCCTTGTTGTATTCATCTTCACTTAATTGACTTGCATCAATTCCGTATTTTGCCAAATCTTCATCATAATTATGATTTGGATCGATTCTGAATTTTGGAGGATTTGTAAAGTTGATATAGTTTTGAATGTGCCCCGTTTCTGTACTCCACATTCTTGGCAGAATTGCTTTCTGATTATCATCAGAATTTTGTTCTGCGTTTTTGTAATTATTGGTAATAATATATTTACCTGTTTTATAATCTCTTTCGTAGTTTGGTTTTTTGTCTAAATAAGGAGTTTTAGCATCAAGACCAGCAAAAAGTTCAGTGTATTGAGGCCCATAAAATAAAGGATTCACACCATATTGCTCACGATTATAATAAGCCAAAACCTCAGTAGCATCTGACGGTTTATTTTCGTTAATAACTGTGTTGGCGTTTGCACGAACAGGAAGCATTAACCAAGTTGAGAAACCAATCAAGATGAACAAAATACACAATATAATAGTGTTGTAAAATATTAGACCTTTTTGTCTAGTATATTTTAAGCCAAAATAGAAAAAGGCAACAAATAATAATGCTACAAATATGGTTCCTGAGTTAAATGGAAGTCCCATGCTGTTTACCATGAAAATCTCGGTTTTTCCGAAAAATGCCATAGTAAGAGGAAGAAGTAATTTGAAGATGAATAATAAAATTCCGATAACAACTACGTTAGCAACGATAAAATTCTTGATTGTAACTTTTTCGTAGTGTTTGAAATAATATAAGAATCCAATAGAAGGAATAGTTAAAAGAGCCATAAAGTGAACTCCAAACGAAAGACCAACAACTAGTGAAATAATTAAAAGCCATTTATTTCCTTTTGGTTTGTCCATGTCTTGTTCCCAACGTAAACCAAGCCAGAAAAGTAATGCGATTAATAAAGAAGCCATTGCGTAAACTTCCGCTTCTACGGCATTAAACCAAAAGCTATCAGAGAAAGTGTAAGCCAAAGCACCTACAAAAGAACTCCCTAAAATAACAATCGAGTTATTTTGGTCAATTTCGGCAAAACGAGCTACAATCTTTTTCAAAATCATAGTCGATGACCAGAACATAAATAATATAGTAAATGCGCTAGAGAAAACAGACATCATGTTAACCATTAGAGCCACATGTTGAGCATCTATCGCAAACATTGCAAAAAACGCACCCATCATTTGGAAAAGTGGAGCTCCTGGCGGGTGACCTACTTCTAGTTTGGCTGCGGTAGCAATATATTCTCCGCAATCCCAAAAGCTCATTGTAGGTTCAACTGTTAATGTATAAGTTATTAAAGCGATTGCAAATGCAAACCAACCAATAATTGTATTCCATTTATTGAAATTGAATTGTGCCATATTTAGGTGTTAAAAATTTGAATGTTTTTCTATCCTACAAAGAAAATGTTTTTTTATGTAAAGAAACGAGCATTAACAAAAAATTCTATAAAACTATAAGTTTAAAGTAACGTGTTGTTTCTGAGAAGTTTTCGAAGTGGAAGTAGATTTCAATGTGAAAAAAAACAAAAAAAATGATTTTTTTTGCTCAAAAAGTTTGCACAAACTAAATAAAGACTTAAATTTGCACTCGCTTTACAGCACTGCTGGTCTATGGTGTAATGGTAACACTACGGTTTTTGGTGCCGTCTTTCTAGGTTCGAGTCCTAGTAGACCAACAGAAAAGTCTCTCAGAAATGAGAGACTTTTTTTTATTTAAAAAAGTTTCATTTAAAATTTGCATAAATTAAATAAAGTTTTAATTTTGCACCCGCTTAACCGCACTGCTGGTCTATGGTGTAATGGTAACACTACGGTTTTTGGTGCCGTCTTTCTAGGTTCGAGTCCTAGTAGACCAACAGAAAAGCCTCTCAGAAATGAGAGGCTTTTTTTATGCTTTGAATTCGGGATGTTTTTTAACGCAAAGCGCGCTAAGGTATTCGCAAAGTGCGCAAGGAATATTTTTTTTAAGAATGCAGAGTTTGCAAAGCTTTGTTGGTGAGATTTTCCGAGTTTTATTTTAATATAGCCTGTGATTTCAACCACGGGGAGCTTATTGCGAAAGACGTATTCTGGGAGGTATGTTGTAGAAGGTTTATTTATGATTTAAAGACGAAGGGACGATTCCGAATTTCTTTTTAAAGGAAAATGAAAAATGCGATAGATCTTCAAAGCCGACTCCTATATAGACATCTGATGGTGGATTTCCTTGACTGATTAAATAATAAGCCTCTTGAAGTCTTTTGTTTAAAAGCCATTTTCCGGGTGTTTCCTGAAATACTTTTTGAAAATCTCTTTTAAAGGTGGCTAAACTTCTTCCTGTAAGATACGCGAATCGCTGCATTTGAACGTTGAAGTGAAAATTCTTATTCATAAAAGCTTCTAAGTCGATTTTGCCAGGTTCATTAAAATCAAATAAAATGTCTTTTAATTCTGGATTTACTTTTAATAAAAGGTGAATGGCTTCTTTGATTTTTAAATTGAATAAAGCCTCGTTGTTTTCTTCTTCAACTTCAAGATAAGACAGCAGAGATTCCATGAAAGACTTGTAAAGTGGGTTTGGAGCTAATGAAAACATAGCGTCTGAATCTGCTTTTTTGTCGGCTTTCAAATTATATTCTTTGCTGATTTCTTTTAAAATTTCCTGATCAAGAAAAAGAGAAATGGTTTTAAATTCTCCTCCTTCTGGCGGAATCTTGGTAAATTTTGCTAAATGGTTTCTTCTGCTAAAGCGAAAATCTCCTGGTTTTGAATGAAAAGTGTTTTTGCTGTCTGAAGCAATCATTTCGCCAGAAATTTGATAGCTAAAAACATGTTCGGGTATAAAATGTTCGCCTTCTCGACTGCGTGAATAATAGCACGAGTAAAGGATTTTGGGCTTTGTATTTGGTTTGATGCTCATATTGTAAAAATACTAAAAGATCTGGAAATCTTTAGGTGTAAAGATTTCCAGATTGATGAAGATTATTTTTGCTGAATTAATGCTCTTGGTTCTAGATAAGCTTCAAGGCCAATTGTTCCAAATTCGCGTCCAATTCCAGATTGTTTAAATCCGCCAAAAGGAGCCATTGGATCATGGCTAATTCCGTTAATCTGAACTCGGCCTGCATTAAGTTGTGAAGCGACATTGTGTGCTCTTTCTGAATCTGATGAACTTACGTAAGCTTGTAATCCGTAAGTGGTGTCATTTGCAATTTCAATGGCTTCTTCTTCTGTTTTATAAGTAATGACAGATAAAACAGGGCCGAATATTTCTTCTCTAGCAATGCGCATCTGATTGTTAACGTTGATGAAAACAGTTGGTTTTACGAAATTCCCGCTTTCTAGTCCTTCCGGTTTTCCGAGTCCGCCACTTAATATTTCTGCGCCTTCATTAATTCCTGTCTGAATATAATCTTGAACGCGATTAAATTGTTTTTCGCTAACCATTGGTCCGACTGCAGTGTTTGGATTTTTTGGGTCTCCAACAATGAAATTTGGAATCGTTTCTTTGATAAGAGATTTTACTTCGTCTAATTTGTTTTCTGGAATCAATAATCTAGTTCCGGCAATACAAGCCTGTCCGCTATTCATAAATGCTGCGCCAATGGCAAGCGGAATAGCTTTCGATAAATCGGCATCATCTAGAATAATGTTTGGAGATTTTCCGCCAAGTTCAAGAGTGACTCTTTTCATGGTATTGACTGCTTCTTTTGCAATTATTTTTCCAACATTAGTTGATCCTGTAAAAGATATTTTGGCAATATCTGGATTTCTGCTTATTTCCGCACCAACAATTTCTCCCAATCCGTTTACAATATTAAAAACTCCTCTTGGAAGATTTGCTTCGTGAAGACATTCTAAAATTAATTGTGTTTGTTGAGCACTCATTTCGCTAGGCTTAATTACAGTTGTGCATCCAGCTGCAATTGCTGTAGATAGTTTGCTGCAGATAAAACCATTGCTTGAATTCCATGGAATGATGATTCCGACAACGCCAATTGGTGTCATCTGGACTTCAGATTCGCCCATTGTTTTAACAAAACTGTAAGAGTTAAGAAGGTTTATTGCAGAGTCAAAACTTTTCAGCATATAATCGTAGCTTACGCTTGCAAACTGAAATGTTCCTCCGTATTCTTCTGTCATTACATTGATAAAATCGTCTTTTCTTTTTTCAACAGAAGATTTGATGTTTTTAAGGAATTGGATTCTTTCTGAAGCTGTTGTTTTTGAAAAAGTTTTGAAAGCATTTTTGGCTGCTTCAATAGCTTTTTGAGTGTCTTCTGTGTTGCTTAAACGGACTTTTCCTAATTTTTCGTTTGTTGTTGGGCTGATTAAATCAAAATACTCAGTTCCGTTTGGAGTTACGAATTCTCCATTAATGTAAATTTTGTCTATTGTTTTCATGATATATGCTTTTAAATTTTATTTGACAAAGTTCTGGATAAAGCTGGCGGGAGACTTTGTTGTGAAGTTCAAATAAACTTTGTTTAAAAGCTCATGAATAAGGTGTTTTTTATGGGTGAAGAGTTTTTGTTTTCTTATTTTTTATTGTATATTGTTGTTTATCAGTAATTTGTATATATTTGATATGGCAAAAATACTGCAGTATGTTTTTGTTTTTAGCTAATTAATAACTATAAAAAAATGAAGTTATGGATAATTTTGAAAAATTCAATTCGGAAAAATTGAGTGCTTCTGAAATGAAAGAAGTGCAAGGCGAAGGTATTCTTGATGATTTATTGAAGGTTGTTGATACTGTTACACCATTAGTTGCCCCATTAATTGATGCTGTTACGGGAGGGAAGTGAAAAAGAAGTTGAAATGCTGTTGAGTTTCTTTAAGTTTAATATTAATAAAAAAGCTTCTCAATTGAGAAGCTTTTGCTTTTTTAGATTTTAAATGTAATTACGGGTTTAACGGCGTGATTAACCAGGCCTTCGCTGATGCTTCCGTTAAAGAAGTGTGCAAAACCAGTTCTGCCATGTGTGCACATTCCGATAACATCGGCGTCTATTCTGTTGGAGAAATTGATGATTCCTTTTTCGATATTGGTGTCGTTGTAAATTTGGGTAGTGTAGTTAGAGATATTAAATTCTTCAATAAAATCATTCATTGCCTCCTCGCTAACATGAGTTGGTTTGAAGCTGTTAGGGGTGCAGATGGTGACCAAGTGTAATTTCGAATCAAATAGTTTGGTGAAATTTAAAAGTTTTTCAAATGGTTTTTTTGCTTCGTCTGAAAAGTCAGAAGCAAAAACAATATTGGCTGCATTAAAATTTGGAATATTTTTCTTGATGACTAAAACAGGAATTTCAGAGTTTCTGACTACTTTTTCTGTATTTGAGCCTATTAGAAGTTCTTCAACGCCAGAAGATCCATGCGATCCCATGACAATTAAATCAACGTCGTAATCTTTACTAATTTGAGTGATGCCGTGTATAGGTTTGTCCATTTTTACGATTTCAGTTACCGGGATTCCTTCTAGGTAATCTCTAGAGGCAACTTCGTCTAGTGTTTCGTTTGCTTTCTTCATAAAAAGCATGGCTTCAGGAATGCTGGTTCCGCCCAATACAGCGTCGTTTGATTGCTGCGGCAATTCGAGCATATGAAGAAGAATGAGTTCAGAATTGTTCTTTTTTGCGATTTGAGCGGCAACTTTTAAAGCGTCTTCTGCATGTTCTGAGAAGTCGGTAGGTACTAAAATTCGTTTCATGATTTTGAGGGTTAAAAATTATGAATAATTCGCGTTTTTAATGCTATATAAAGATAAGAAATTATTTTAGAGCAATCAATTTATTTGATTTATAAAAAAAACACTATATTTGCACTGTTATTTATTAAAATCTAAATAATGAGGGGACTAAGTGTCCCCTCTTTTTATAAAATTATGACATTTAAAGAAAAAGTAAACGGATTAATTACGGAAGCTCTTCTGGAAAAACCATCAGTCTTTTTGGTTGATTTGGCAGTTTCGGATTCTTTTAAAATTAGTGTTGGTTTAGACGGAGATAATGGAGTGGCGCTGCAAGACTGCATAGATATCAGTCGCGCAATCGAGAATAATCTGGATCGTGAAGAGCAGGATTTCTCGCTTGAAGTAGCATCGGTTGGGGTAGGAACTCCTCTTAAAATGATAAGACAATACAAGAAAAATGTTGGTAGAACGTTGATTGTTACCACAAATACAGAAAAAATCGAAGCGGAATTGGTAGAAGCTAATGATGTTTTCATAATTTTGTCTTGGAAAGCAAGAGAACCGAAAAAAGTAGGAAAAGGAAAAGAAACAGTTCAAAAAGAGCAACAAATACCTTATACAGAAATTAAAGAGGCAGTTGTTACGGTAACATTTTAATTTTAATTAAAAAATTCGCATGGAAAATTTAGCATTAATCGATTCATTCTCAGAGTTTAAAGATAATAAACTTATTGATCGTGTAACGCTTATGGCAATTTTAGAGGACGTATTTAGAAATGCATTAAAGAAAAAATACGGTTCAGATGAAAATTTCGATATCATTATTAATCCTGATAAAGGTGATATGGAGATTTGGAGAAGAAGAGTAATTGTTGCTGATGAGGATCTTGATTTTGAAAATGAGGAAATTACATTGACTGAAGCAAGAAAAATTGAAGCGGATTTTGAAATTGGAGAAGAAGTTTCTGAAGAAGTAAAATTGATTGATTTAGGGAGAAGAGCTATCTTAGCGCTTCGTCAGAATCTAATATCTAAAATTCACGAACACGATAATACAAACTTATACAAACAGTTTAAAGATATTATCGGTGATATTTATACAGCAGAAGTGCACCACGTACGTCCAAGAGTAGTTATCTTAGTTGATGATGAAGGAAACGAGATTGTGCTTCCAAAAGAAAAACAAATTCCATCAGATTTCTTCCGTAAAGGAGATAATGTTCGTGGAATTATTGAAAGCGTTGAATTAAAAGGAAACAAACCTCAGATTATTATGTCTAGAACTTCTGAGAAGTTCTTAGAGAAATTATTTGAGCAAGAAATCCCAGAAGTTTTCGACGGATTAATTACTGTGAAAAATGTAGTTCGTATTCCTGGTGAAAAAGCAAAAGTAGCTGTTGATTCTTACGATGATAGAATTGATCCAGTTGGAGCTTGTGTGGGAATGAAAGGTTCTCGTATTCACGGAATTGTTCGCGAATTAGGAAATGAAAATATTGATGTAATCAATTATACAAACAATATTCAATTATTTATTACAAGAGCTTTAAGCCCTGCTAAAGTTTCTTCTATCAAAATTGATGAAGATAACAAACGTGCTGAAGTATTCTTGAAATTAGAAGAGGTTTCTAAAGCAATTGGTAGAGGTGGTCACAATATCAAATTGGCAGGTCAATTGACAGGTTATGAGCTAGATGTTATTCGTGAAGGAGATGTTGCCGGTACTGTTGCAGATGAAGACGATGTTGAATTAACAGAGTTCTCAGATGAGATCGAAGAGTGGGTAATTGAAGAGTTTGCAAAAATCGGTTTGGATACTGCAAAAAGTATCTTGAAACACGACGTAGAAGATTTAGTAAGAAGAACAGACTTAGAAGAGGAAACGATTCTAGATGTTATGAAGATACTAAAAGAAGAGTTTGATAATTAAGCAATAGCTTACATCTGCTCTAACAACACAACGAAAAAGGTAATAATAAAAAGGTTATATGTCTGAAGAGAGAGTAATAAGAATAAACAAGGTTTTAAGGGAATTAAATATTTCGTTAGAAAGAGCTGTAGATTATCTAAAAGATAAGGGAATTGCTATTGATGCAAATCCAAATGCAAAAATTTCTGATAGCGAGTTTAATATCCTTCAAAGCCAATTTGCGGGCGATAAGGGGAACAAGGAGGCTTCTAAAGAGGTTGGAGAAGAAAAAAGAAAGGAAAAAGAAGCATTACGCGTAGAGCGTGAGAAAGAAATTGAAGACAAACGCAGACAAGAAGAAGAGCGTCAAAAACAGCAAGAAATAATTAAAGCAAGAGCAGTTGTTTCGGGACCTGTACAAGTTGGTAAAATTGACTTGAATCCAAAAAAACCTGCGATTACTCCTTCTGAGGAAACGGTTAAGGTTGAAGAACCAAAAGCTGTTGCTGCGCCTGTGCAGCCAGAAAAACCTGTTCAAAATGAAACAGTAAAATCTGAACCAGTTGTTTCAACTCCTGTTTCTGAAACTAAAAAAGAAGAACCTATTATTACTGAGAAAAAAGAAGTTAAAGCAGAATCTAAAGTTGCGCAGGAGCCAATCGTGTCTACTGATCCGACAACTTCAGAGGAAACTATTACTACTCAATATCAAAAGCTTACAGGAACAACTCTTACAGGTCAGACAATTGATTTGTCTCAATTTAATAAGCCTAAGAAAAAGAAAGAAGATCCTAAAGCGGCTCAGAATAAACCTGGAACTCCTGGAGTTGGGAATAATAATAACGCAAATAAAAATAAGCGTAAAAGAATTGGTCCAAAACCGGGTACGCCTGGTGCGCCAAAACCTGCTACAGGTAATGCGCCTGGAACACCAAATCCAAATAAGCCTGCTCAGAATAACAATGGTGGAGGTTTTAATGCTAATAGAAGCCAAAGACCAGGTTTTGTAAAAGGAAACCGTCCTGCAATTGTAGCTAAAGTTGAGCCTACTGAAGAAGAAGTAAAAAACCAAATTAGAGAAACTCTTGAAAAACTTCAAGGTAAAGGAGGGAAATCTAAAGCGGCAAAATATAGAAGAGATAAAAGAGAAACGCACCGTCAGAAATCTGATGATGAGCAAAGAGCTCTTGACGAAGGAAGTAAAACTATTAAAGTTACAGAGTTCGTTACTGTAGGTGAAATTGCAATCATGATGGATGTGCCGATTACTAAAGTAATTGGAACTTGTATGTCTCTTGGTATCATGGTTACCATGAACCAGCGTTTAGATGCTGAAACTTTAACTATCGTTGCTGATGAGTTTGGTTACGATGTTGAATTTATTACAGTAGATATCGAAGAAGCGATTGAAGTTGTAGAAGATAAAGAAGAAGATTTAGTAACTAGAGCGCCAATTGTGACAGTAATGGGTCACGTTGACCACGGTAAAACATCTTTACTGGATTATATTCGTAAAGAAAATGTTATTGCTGGTGAGTCAGGAGGTATTACACAGCATATTGGGGCGTATGGGGTTACTCTAGATAACGGGCAAAAAATTGCATTCTTAGATACTCCAGGACACGAGGCGTTTACCGCGATGCGTGCACGTGGAGCTCAGGTTACCGATATAGCTATTATCGTTGTTGCGGCAGATGATGATATCATGCCACAAACAAAAGAGGCGATTTCTCACGCACAAGCTGCGGGAGTGCCAATTATATTTGCAATCAATAAAATTGATAAACCAAACGCGAATGTTGATAAAATTAAAGAGCGTTTGGCTGGTATGAATTTACTTGTTGAAGATTGGGGTGGAAAAATTCAATCGCATGATATTTCTGCAAAAGTTGGAACAGGAGTAAAAGAATTATTGGAGAAAGTTTTATTGGAAGCTGAGATTTTAGATCTAAAAGCAAATCCAAATAAAGCGGCTCAAGGAACTGTTGTTGAAGCTTACTTGGATAAAGGAAAGGGTTATGTGTCTACAATTTTAGTACAACAAGGTACTTTGAAAATTGGAGATTATATGCTTGCTGGTAAACATCATGGTAAGGTTAAAGCGATGCATGATGAAAGAGGGCATACAGTATTAAGTGCTGGACCTTCGACTCCAGTATCTGTTTTAGGTTTGGATGGAGCAGCAACTGCTGGTGATAAGTTTAACGTATTTGAAGATGAAAAAGAAGCAAAACAAATTGCATCTAAACGTTCTCAATTAATGCGTGAACAGTCTGTGCGTACTCAAAGACATATTACGCTTGATGAAATTGGACGTCGTATCGCTCTTGGTCAATTTAAAGAATTGAACGTAATTCTTAAAGGAGACGTGGATGGATCTGTTGAAGCATTATCAGATTCGTTCTCAAAACTTTCTACAGAGGAAGTTCAAATCAATATTATCCACAAAGGAGTTGGTGCAATTACAGAAACCGATGTTAACTTGGCTTCTGCATCTGACGCAATCATCATCGGATTTAACGTTCGTCCTGCTGGAAATGCAAGACAGCTGGCAGATAAAGAAGAAATTGATATCCGTTATTATTCTATTATTTACGCGGCTATCGATGACTTGAAAGATGCGATGGAAGGAATGTTGGCTCCTGAGATGAAAGAAGAAGTTTTAGGAACAGCCGAGATCCGTGAGATTTTCAAAATTTCTAAAGTTGGATCAATTGCTGGTTGTATGGTAACTGATGGTAAAATTTTGAGAGCTGCTAAAATTAGAGTTATTAGAGATGGAGTTGTAGTTCATACAGGTGAATTAGTTGCTTTAAAACGTTTCAAAGACGATGTGAAAGAGGTAACTAAAGGTTACGATTGTGGTATTCAGATAAAAGGATTTAATGATATTGAGATTAATGATGTTATTGAATCTTACCATGAAGTTGCAATCAAAAAGAAATTGAAATAAGATTCAGTTAATATATTTAAAAGTCCCAATGCAAATTGGGACTTTTTTTTGTTTAAGCTTTTTATATATTGATGATTTTGGTATTAAGAAATTAATTATTGCAAATGCGTTTCATTTTATAATAAACCTAAAAGAAAGATTAGACAACGGTTTAGTTAGCAGATTGGTTGTTTATTTGTGTAGTAATTTTCTTTTTTTTAAATATAAATGCAAGTGTAAGAATAGTTTGTTGGATAAAATATTTGTATTGATATGAGGATAAGGGTAGGCCATATTGTAAATATAATTCTTGGCGGGCATTTGAAATCATAGAATTCTGTTAATAATTTTGCAAATGTTCAGCAGTTAAGAGAAATTATGCCAGCTTTGCTAGAGGGATATTTATCTGAAGCAGAAATACCAAATAGTCTTCTTTTGCTATCGCCGCCTCCTAAACACAACTCCAATCTTTTTGAATTGGATTTAGAATATGCTAGAAGAGCTTTGGAATCTAAAGATGAAGAACGCCTTTTGCAAGCGGCAAGAGATGCGGATTTGTCCTTTCCTTTTGCGATTAAATCATTTGAACCAATCATTGGTGTGGAAATTAGTGAATCAAAAACTCCTAAGCTTTATATACTGATGCGAAGAGTAATGACAGATGCGGGACTGTCTACTTATGCAGCTAAAATCATTATAAGCGTAAGCGTCCATTTATGGTTAATAATCAAAAGACATGTACTCCAGATCAAGAAAATATATTGTATAAAGTAAGCTCGTTTCCCTCGGGCCATGCTGCTGTTGGTTGGGCATGGTCATAGGTTTTAATTAAGCTTTTCCCAAAAAAGGAGAAAGAAATTTTGAAACGCGGACATGACTTTGGTGAGAGCCGTGTTGTTTGTAATGCGCATTGGGATAGCGATGTAAAGATGGGCAGAGTTATGGGGAAGGCTGCTGTTGATTGTTTGTGGACTAATTCAGATTTTTTGACTGATTGGAATGGTGTTGAAAAAGAGATACAGCAGATTTTTGATTCTAATTCGGAATAAAATGAAGTGGTTGTGAATTTGAGAGATATTTCAAATTTTTATATTATTTTTGGATATAAATGAGGTAAATATGAAAAGAGTTTTAATATATACTACCTTGCTTTTTGTAAGTTTTTCTACATTGTCTTTTTCGCAGGAAAACGTTGAAAAACCTTCTCCGCCAGTTGGAAATGCTCTAGTTGGGGATTATTATGGACAAGACGTTTCGGAGGCTTTTGTGACTAAGTCGATTTCGGTTGTAGAACTCGAAAAAAAATTAAAAGCTGTAGACAAAATAGAAAGTGTTACAGTAAAAGGTGAAGTGACGGATGTTTGTCTGAAAAAAGGTTGTTGGATTAGTATTAGGGCGGAACAAGGAACTTCTTTCTTTGTTAAAATGAAAGATTATGCTTTTTTTGTACCGATAGCGTTAAAGGGAAAAATTGTAGTTTTAGAGGGAAGTGCAGAGAGAAAAGTTACATCTGTTGACGAGCTTAAGCATTATGCAAAAGATGCTAAAAAAACAAATACGGAGATAGATGCGATTAAAAATCCAAAAGAAAAAATACGTTTTTTAGCTAGCGGAATCAAAGTGGTAAACTAAATTTAACAGTTGTAAAAATTATAAAAAAAGCGAGATGTAAAAATCTCGCTTTTTTTATTTCCAAATGAATTACTTGCCTGGTTTGAGTAAGAAGACACTTTTATATCTTTTTTTGATTTCCGCCAAATTTCTTTCGGCTTCTATTCTAGTCTTAAAATTTCCAACAATCACTTTGTAATTTGGAGTGCTGAAAATAATAGTTCCGTCAATGTTTGAGTTTTCTCTTTTGAAATCCGATAACGTTTTTTTTGCCTCGTCGCTTTTACCACTAAAAATTTGGATTCTATAGGTATCGTTTGTATTTATTGACGTGTTAATTTTGCGCTTCTCGTTTAGTAATTGCTCAAATTTAGGATCTTGATTCAATGTTAAATTTTGGTCTTGCGCATTAATATTGTGTGCAAAAGCAATCGTTGTAATTGTTAATAAAAGGCTTTTTGAAGGACTTAAAATTCTCATAATGTGATGGTTTTTATGCAAAAATACTATTTAAAGTTTGAGTGTAAAATTTTAATATTATTTAGAATTGATATAAATTGATAATTAAGACTATTTTAAGGTTTTGAGAATAGCTCATAAGTCGTATTTTTGTGCAAGTTTTAAAAGAGGGTATAGGTTTTTGCTGGATTTAGTACAGAAAAAATCATACCAAAAATTAGTAGACAATTATTTATACTATATGAAAAAGGTGGGTAACCATAATTCGATCTCAAGAAAATTGCTGTTTGGCTTATCGCTAACGTTAATTTTCTCCCTAACTTCATTTGCTCAAGATGCTCCTGCTCCGGCGGCGCCTGAGGCTGCTGCGGCTGCTCCAGCTGCAGGAGGCGGTGATCCAGTAAAAGGGAAAGAACTTTTTAATGCAAATTGCGCTGCATGTCACAAATTAGATGCTAAATCAACTGGTCCTGCTTTAAGGGGGGTTGCTGATAAGCATGACAAAGCTTGGATTTACAAGTGGGTGCATAACAGTTCTGACATGATTAAGTCAGGTGATGCTGTTGCTGTTAAACTTTTTGAGGAAAATAACAAAGCTGTTATGACTTCTTTTCCTCAATTGTCTGAAGGAGATATTGATAACATTTTAGCTTATACTTCTGAACCTAAAGCTGAACCAGCTGCTGCTGCAGGTGGCGCTGCAACTCCTCCGGGAACAAATGTTCAGGATGGTGCTATTTCGAATAATATTATTTTAGGGGCTCTTGCTCTTGTTATGGCTATTTTAGTTGTGATGTTGTTCATGGTGAACAAGGTTTTAACTAAAGTTGCAAATAAAAACGGTATTGAGGTTGCTCCAAAAGAAGAAAGACTTCCAATCTGGAAAGCTTTCGCTAAAAACCAATTCTTAGTTTTAGTAACTGCAATCTTCTTGCTTTTGGCTAGTGGTTATTTTGTTTACGGATACTTAATGCAAGTAGGTGTAGATCAGAATTATGAGCCAATTCAGCCAATTCACTACTCTCACAAAATTCATGCTGGTGATAACGAAATCAATTGTAAATATTGCCACTCTGCTGCTCGTGTAAGTAAAACAGCTGGTATTCCTTCTTTGAATGTTTGTATGAACTGTCATAAAAACATTTCAGAAGTTGCTGAAACTACTGCTACTCCAGAGTACAGTAAAGCATTCTACGATGCTCAAATTCAAAAATTATATGATGCTGTTGGATGGGATAAGACTAAACAGGCTTATACTGGAAAAACAATGCCTGTAAAATGGGTTCGTATTCACAACTTACCTGACTTTGTTTACTTCAACCACTCACAACACGTTACTGTTGCTGGTATTGAATGTCAAACTTGTCACGGACCAGTGCAAGAATTTGAAATCATGAAGCAATACTCTAAATTAACAATGGGATGGTGTGTTGATTGCCATAGAAAAACTGATGTTAAGATGGAAGGTAATGCTTACTATGACAAAATTCATGCTGAACTTTCTAAAAAATACGGTGTAGAGAAATTAACTGCAGCGCAAATGGGAGGTTTAGAGTGTGGTAAATGCCACTATTAATCGATTTATTAAGATTTTAATATATATATACAATGTCATCAAACAAAAAATACTGGAAAAGTGTTGAAGAGCTAGAAAATAGCTCTATTGTTGAGGCGCTTAGAAATAACGAATTTGTTGAAGAAATTCCTACTGATGAGTTTTTAGGTAATGCGGAAGCTTTAGCTACATCAGGAACTTCACGTCGTGACTTTTTAAAGTACGTAGGGTTTAGTACAGCGGCTGTAACATTAGCTGCTTGCGAAGGTCCTGTTCACAAGTCTATCCCTTATGTATTGCAACCAGAACAAATCATTCCTGGTGTTGCAGATTATTATGCAACTACAGTTTTTGATGGATTTGATTTTGCTAATCTTTTGGTGAAAACTCGTGAGGGTCGTCCAATTAAAATTGAAAACAATACAATTGCGGGAGCTAAGTTTTCTGCAAATGCTAGAATTCATGCCTCTATCTTAGGTTTGTATGATAGTACTCGTTTAAAAGAGCCAAAAGTAGAAGGTAAAGATTCTTCTTGGTCAGCTATTGATTTGAAAATCAAATCTAGTTTAGCAGATGCAAAAGCTAAAGGTGGACAAGTGGTATTATTGACTAATACTTTAGCAAGTCCATCTACAGAAAAATTAATTGGAGAGTTTATTGCAAAAAATCCAAACGCTAAGCACGTTGTATATGATGCAGTTTCATCATCTGAGGCTTTAGATGCTTTTGAATCTGTTTACGGTCAAAGAGCTTTAGTTGATTATGATTTTTCAAAAGCTTCTTTAATCGTATCTGTTGGAGCTGATTTCTTAGGAGATTGGCAAGGTGGAGGATATGATGCTGGATATGCACAAGGACGTATTCCTCAAAATGGAAAAATGTCTCGTCACTTTCAGTTTGAATCAAACATGACATTATCTGGAGCTGCTGCTGATAAGCGTGTTCCAATGACTGTAGCTGCTCAAAAGCAAGCTTTAGTTCAAATTTATAATATTGTTGTAGGTGCTTCTGTTCCTGTAGCTTTAGAAGGAAACTTTAAAACTGAAGTAGTAAAAGCTGCACAACAGCTTAAAGCTGCTGGTTCAAAAGGAGTTTTAGTATCTGGAATTGAAGATAAAAATGCTCAATTATTAGTTTTAGCTATCAATCAAGTATTGGCTAGTGAAGCTTTTAGTACTGCTGGAGCCAGACAAATTAGAAAAGGATCTGATGCTGCAGTTGCACAGTTAATTAAAGATTTGAATGCTGGAAGTGTTCACACTTTAATTATGAGTGGAGTTAATCCTGTTTACACTTTAGCTGATTCAGCTTCTTTTGTATCTGGATTGAAAAAAGTTAAAACTTCGGTTGCTTTTTCATTGAAAGAAGATGAAACTGCATCAATTGTTTCAATTGCTGCTCCTGCTCCTCACTATTTAGAATCTTGGGGAGATCTTGAGCTTACAAGCGGAACATATAGCTTAACTCAGCCTACAATTCGTCCGATCTTCAATACAAAACAATTTCAAGATGTTTTATTGTCAGTAAACGGTACTGCAGGTACTTATTATGACTACTTAAAAGCAAATTCTGGAGCTTATACTGCAGGTGCTTCTTGGAATAAAGTATTGCACGATGGTGTAGCTGTTTTAGGAGCTTCAGCATTATCAGGAGGAGCTATTGATGCTGCTACTGCTGCAAATGCTGTTGCAAAATCTAAATCTGCTGGTGAATTCGAATTAGTATTATATACTAAAACAGGATTAGGAGATGGACAACATGCTAACAACCCATGGTTGCAAGAGTTTCCAGATCCAATTACAAGAGTTTCTTGGGATAACTATGTGACGGTTTCTAATGCAGATGCTAAGAAACTTGGTTTGTCTAACGAAATTGTTGCAAACGGAGGTTTAAATGGTAGTTATGCTACTATTACAGTAGACGGAGCAAAGTTAGAAAACGTTCCAGTTATCGTTCAGCCAGGTCAAGCAGTTGGTACTTTAGGTCTAGCTCTTGGTTACGGACGTAAAGCAGCTCTTAAAGAAGAAATGCAAGTAGGTTTAAATGCTTACGCTTTATATAAAGGTTTCAATAATGTTCAATCTGTTTCTATCGCTAAAGCTGGTGGAGTACACGAGTTCGCTTGTGTTCAAGGTCAGAAAACTTTAATGGGTAGGGGAGATATTATTAAAGAAACTACTTTAGAAATATTCAATACTAAAGATGCTGAACATTGGAATGAAAAACCAATGGTATCTTTAGATCACCAAGAAGTTGAGGCTACTACTGTAGATCTTTGGGAATCATTTGATCGCACAACTGGTCACCACTTTAATCTTTCAATCGACTTAAATGCTTGTACTGGATGTGGAGCTTGCGTTATCGCTTGTCACGCTGAAAACAACGTTCCTGTTGTAGGTAAAGCAGAGGTAAGAAGAAGCCGTGATATGCACTGGTTACGTATCGATAGATACTATTCTTCTGAAAGTACTTTTGAAGGTGATAATGAAAGAAAAGAAGGAATTGCTGGTTTATCTAGTTCATTATCTACATTTAATGAAATGGAAAAAGCGGGAGATAATCCTCAAGTTGCATTCCAGCCTGTAATGTGTCAACACTGTAACCACGCACCTTGTGAAACAGTTTGTCCTGTTGCTGCAACTTCTCACGGTCGTGAGGGGCAAAACCATATGGCTTACAACAGATGTGTTGGTACTCGTTACTGTGCAAACAACTGTCCATATAAAGTACGTCGTTTTAACTGGTTCTTATACAACAAAAACAGCGAGTTCGATTATCATATGAACGATGATTTAGGACGTATGGTTCTTAACCCAGACGTTAACGTACGTTCTCGTGGTGTTATGGAGAAATGTTCTATGTGTATCCAAATGACACAAGCTACTAAATTAAAAGCTAAAAATGAAGGTCGTCCAGTTAGAGACGGTGAATTCCAAACAGCTTGTTCTAGTGCTTGTTCTTCAGGAGCGATGATATTTGGTGATGTAAATGATAAAGAAAGTAAAGTTGCTAAATTAGCTGCTGACGAAAGATCATACCACTTATTAGAGCATGTAGGTACAAAACCTAATGTGGTTTACCATGTTAAAGTTAGAAATACTTAGTAAAATTATTAATTAAGAAACAATATAAAGGATTATGTCGTCTCACTACGAAGCACCCATTAGAAAACCTTTAGTTATAGGTGATAAATCTTATCACGATGTAACTGTAGATGTAGCAGCACCTGTTGAAGGACCTGCAAACAAGCAATGGTGGATTGTATTTTCAATCGCATTAATAGCCTTCCTTTGGGGGTTAGGTTGTATAATTTACACCGTATCTACCGGTATCGGAACATGGGGATTAAATAAAACAGTTGGCTGGGCTTGGGATATTACTAACTTCGTTTGGTGGGTTGGTATTGGTCACGCCGGAACATTAATTTCTGCGGTATTATTACTTTTCCGTCAACGTTGGAGAATGGCCATCAACCGTTCTGCTGAAGCTATGACTATTTTCTCAGTAGTACAAGCGGGTCTTTTCCCAATCATTCACATGGGACGTCCATGGTTAGCATATTGGGTATTACCTATTCCAAACCAATTTGGATCTTTATGGGTAAACTTTAACTCACCATTACTTTGGGACGTATTCGCGATTTCAACGTATCTTTCAGTTTCATTAGTTTTCTGGTGGACTGGTTTATTACCTGACTTTGCAATGCTTCGTGATAGAGCTATTACTCCTTTTAATAAAAGAGTTTATTCTATCTTAAGTTTTGGATGGAGCGGTAGAGCAAAAGACTGGCAACGTTTTGAAGAGGTATCTTTAGTATTAGCTGGTTTAGCAACTCCACTTGTACTTTCTGTACACACGATTGTATCTATGGACTTTGCTACTTCTGTAATTCCTGGATGGCATACAACAATTTTCCCTCCATACTTCGTTGCTGGAGCGGTTTTCTCTGGATTCGCGATGGTAAATACATTGTTGATCGTTATGAGAAAAGTATCTAATCTTGAAGCTTACATTACTTTGCAGCATATCGAGTTAATGAACATCATTATCATGATTACTGGATCTATTGTTGGTGTGGCTTACATCACTGAGTTATTCGTAGCTTGGTATTCAGGTGTAGAATATGAGCAATATGCATTCTTAAACAGAGCTACTGGACCTTACTGGTGGGCATATTGGTCAATGATGACATGTAACGTGTTCTCTCCTCAGTTCATGTGGTTCAAAAAATTAAGAACAAGTATCATGTTCTCATTCATCATTTCGATTGTTGTAAACATCGGTATGTGGTTTGAAAGATTCGTAATTATTGTTACTTCTTTACATAGAGATTACCTTCCATCTTCTTGGACAATGTTCTCACCAACATTTGTTGATATTGGAATTTTCATTGGAACAATTGGTTTCTTCTTTGTATTGTTTTTATTATACTCTAGAACATTCCCTGTAATTGCTCAGGCAGAGGTTAAAACAATTTTGAAAGGAACAGGAGATAATTATATTAGAGAAAGAGCAAACAGTAAAGATTCACATCATGAGTAATAAAGTTATATACGCCATTTATAATGACGATGACGTTTTGATGAATGCAGTAAAGAAAACTAGAGCTGCTCATCATCATATTGAAGAGGTTTTTACTCCATTTCCGGTTCACGGATTGGATAAAGCCATGGGATTAGCACCAACAAGATTAGCAATATGTGCTTTTTTATATGGTTGTGTTGGTATTTCTGTTGCAACAACTATGATGAGTTATATCATGATTCATGACTGGCCACAGGATATTGGAGGTAAACCAAGTTTTAGTTTCATCCAAAACATGCCTTCTTTTGTGCCAATTATGTTTGAAATGACTGTGTTTTTTGCAGCCCACTTAATGGTAATTACTTTTTACATGAGAAGTAGATTATGGCCATTTAAACAAGCTGAAAACCCAGATGTAAGAACAACTGATGACCACTTTTTAATGGAGGTTGCTGTAAATGATAACGAAGCTGAATTAGTTTCTTTCTTCGAAGGAACTGGAGCTGTTGAAGTTAAAGTAATAGAAAAGAATTAATTGTAGCTATGAAAAGGATATATAAAATAACACTTTTAGTTGGTATAACTATTTTAGTTTCATCTTGCCACAATAATTCGGCACCGAACTATCAGTATTTCCCAAATATGTATGAATCTGTTGCTTACGAGCCATATTCAGAAGCAAAAATATTTAAGGGAGGAAAAGAAGGACAGCTTCCTGTTGCAGGAACTATCAATAGAGGTTTTGAACCTTATGAATATGAAAATTCAACTGCTGGTTATGAATTAGCAAAAGCTAATTTAAAATCACCTTTGACAGAAGAAGAGAAAAACTCTGGAAAAGGGAAAGAACTTTTCGAAATTTACTGTATCAGTTGTCATGGTGCAACTGGAAACGGTAAAGGTAAATTGGTTGAAAGAGAGAAATTTCTTGGAGTACCTAGCTATAAAGACAGAGAGATCACAGAAGGAAGTATCTTTCATGTTGAGACTTATGGTTTAAATGCAATGGGTTCACATGCAAATCAATTAAGTGCTCACGAACGTTGGTTAGTTGCTGACTATGTTCTGAAACTAAGAAGCCAATTATAATTGTTGAACAAACTGATCGTAATAGATATGTATACATTTTCAAGTAAATTAAAAACTTTTTCTATCATCTTAATGGCCGTTGGTTTATTAGGAATTGGGTATGGTTTTTTAAGTGCACCAAAAGATATTCAAGAAGTTGAAAAAATACTAGCTGCAGATGAACATGGTTCTCATGGTGCTGCACATGAAGAAAAAGCGGAGGCATCTCACAAAGAAGCAGGTCATCATGAAGCTGCTGAAGCTGCACATGACGCTCATAAAGGAGCTGCACATGCTGAAGTTTCTGGTGCAAATGAGCACGAAAAACATTTAGAGCACGTATTACACCAATTGCAAAATAAGCCTTGGTCTGCTGTATATGTAGCTTGTATTTTCTTTTTACTGCTTTCAATGGGAGTTTTAGCTTTCTATGCTATCCAACAAGTTGCTCAAGCAGGTTGGTCTCCAGTTTTGTTTAGAGTTATGCAAGGTATAACAGCATATTTGCCTGCTGGTTCTATAATCTTCTTTATACTTTTAGTATTATGTGGATTACACTTTAATCATATTTTTGTATGGTTAGGTGAAGGTGTAACAGATCCTAAGAGCCCAAATTATGATGCTATCATCGCTGGGAAATCGGGGTATTTAAACTTTCCTTTCTGGATTGCAAGAGCTTTTATCTTTTTATTAGGATGGAATATTTACCGTCACTTTTCTAGAAAAAACTGTTTGGCACAAGATGAAGCAAATGATGATCTTTACTACAAAAAGAATTTCAAAGCATCTGCAGGATTCTTAGTATTCTTTATCGTTTCTGAGTCTATTATGTCTTGGGACTGGATTATGTCTTTTGATCCACATTGGTTTAGTACTTTATTTGGATGGTATGTATTTGCTTCTTTCTTTGTAAGTGGTATTACAGCTATTGCGTTAGTAACTATCTATTTAAAATCTAAAGGATATTTGGAGTATGTAAATACAAGTCATATCCATGATTTAGCTAAGTTCATGTTTGGTATCAGTGTATTTTGGACTTATTTATGGTTCTCTCAATTTATGTTGATTTGGTACGCTAATATTCCAGAAGAGGTAACTTATTTTGTAACAAGAATTCAGTTATATAATCTTCCTTTCTTTGGGGCGGTTGTTATGAACTTTGTTTTCCCATTATTAATATTAATCAATACTGACTTTAAACGTCTTAACTGGGTTATTGTTATGGCAGGTGTTGTAATATTATTAGGTCATTATGTTGATTTCTTTAATATGATCATGCCTGGTACAGTAGGAGACAAATGGTTTATTGGAGTTCCTGAAATTGCATCGATTCTTTTCTTCTTAGGTTTATTTATATTTGTTGTATTTACTGCATTAACTAAATCTCCTTTGCTTGCAAAAAGAAATCCTTTCATCGAAGAAAGTAAACATTTTCATTATTAATATTTAAAGAAGTAAACAGATGACAAGTTTGTTGGTAATTATAGTTTTAGTTTTATTAGCGGTTGCATTATGGCAATTGACGAAGATATTTGATCTTACTCAAGTAGGATCGTCTTCTGATGATTCGCAGGTTGCATCAGATAATGACAATAACGTTCAGGGATATATCATGTTTGGCTTTTTAGCTTTCATTTATATATTTACGATTTATGGTTTACTAAAATGGGGTAATTTGGTACTTCATACCCCTGCCTCTGAGCATGGTGGTTTAGTAGATAATTTAATGAACATTACTTGGGTTTTAATCTTCATAGTTCAAGTTATTACGCAAGGTTTGCTTTACTGGTTTTCTTTTAAAAATAGAGGAAACAAAGATAAAAAAGCTTTATTCTTTGCTGATAGTAATAAATTAGAGGCTATTTGGAGTATTATTCCTTCTGTTGTTTTAGCTTGTTTAATTCTTTATGGGTTGTACGCTTGGAATAACATTATGTTTGTTGATAAAGATGAAGATGTAATCGAAATCGAATTATATGCTCAGCAATTTAAATGGACTGCAAGATATGCAGGACAAGATAATGTTTTAGGTAAAGCTAATGTACGTTTAATCGAAGGAGTAAATACATTAGGGGTTGATATGTCAGATCCAAATGCTCAAGATGATATCGTAGTTTCAGAATTGCATATTCCAAAAGGAAAAAAAGTTCACTTTAAAATGCGTTCTCAAGATGTGTTACACTCTGCTTACTTTCCTCACTTTAGAGCACAAATGAACTGTGTTCCTGGTATGGTTACTGAATTTGCTTTCGTTCCAACTTATACTACTGCGGAATATAGAGAATTACCATTTATGGTTGAAAAAGTAGCGCACATCAATAAACTTAGAGCTGAAAAAAGTGCGGAGTTAGTTGCAAAAGGTGGTACAGCTTTAGATCCTTACACATTTGATTATCTATTATTATGTAATAAAATTTGTGGAGCTTCTCACTACAACATGCAAATGAAAGTTGTAGTTGATTCTCCAGAGGATTACAAAAAATGGTTAAGTGAGAAAACTACTTTAGCTCAAGATATTAAAGCGGCAGCTGCTGCTGAGAAACCAGCTGAAGGAGCTGCACCAACTACAGATACTGCTGCAAAAGTAATTGACACTGTTAAAACAGTTGTTGATACTGTTAAAGCTGCTGTAGCTAAAGTTGCGATGAAATAATATTATTAAGAAAATTTAAAGTACAAATATATGTCAGCAGAAGCGCACGGTCACGATCACGGACAAGATCACGAGCACGAACATCATCATAAAGACACGTTCATTACTAAATATATTTTTAGTATTGATCACAAAATGATTGCTAAACAATACTTGATTACTGGTATTGTTATGGGAGTAATTGGGATTGCAATGTCCTTGCTTTTTAGAATGCAATTAGCGTGGCCAGAAGAGTCTTTCAAAATATTTAATGTTTTATTAGGAGATAAATTTGCACCTGATGGTGTAATGGCAAATGATATTTATCTGGCTTTAGTTACAATTCACGGTACCATCATGGTATTCTTTGTACTGACGGCAGGTTTAAGTGGAACATTCAGTAACTTATTGATTCCACTTCAAATTGGAGCAAGAGATATGGCATCTGGATTTATGAATATGATTTCATACTGGTTGTTCTTTTTATCAGCAGTTGTAATGTTATGTTCTTTATTTGTTGAAGCTGGACCAGCATCTGCAGGATGGACAATTTACCCTCCTTTGAGTGCATTGCCACAAGCAATTCCTGGATCTGGTACAGGTATGACATTATGGTTAGTATCTATGGCTATTTTCATCGCATCTTCATTGATGGGATCTTTAAATTACATCGTTACTGTACTTAACTTAAGAACTAAAGGAATGTCTATGACTAGACTTCCGCTTACAATCTGGACTTTTTTCGTAACAGCTATTATTGGTGTTATTTCATTCCCAGTTTTATTATCTGCAGCTTTGTTATTGATTTTTGATAGAAGTTTTGGTACTTCGTTCTTCTTATCTGATATCTATATTGCAGGAGAGGTTTTACATTATCAAGGAGGTTCTCCAGTATTGTTTGAGCATTTATTCTGGTTTTTAGGTCACCCTGAGGTTTACATCGTAATCTTACCAGCGATGGGTCTTGTTTCTGAAATTATGGCTACAAACTCTCGTAAACCAATTTTTGGTTATAGAGCTATGATTATGTCTGTTCTTGCAATTGCATTCTTATCAACTATCGTTTGGGGTCACCATATGTTTATTTCAGGTATGAATCCTTTCTTAGGATCTGTATTTACTTTTACAACTTTATTGATTGCAATCCCTTCTGCTGTAAAAGCGTTTAACTGGATTACAACTTTATGGAAAGGTAACTTGCAATTTAACCCTGCTATGTTATTCTCTATCGGAATGGTTTCTACTTTCATCACTGGAGGTTTAACAGGAATCATTTTAGGAGATAGTACTTTAGATATTAACGTTCACGATACTTACTTCGTAATTGCTCACTTTCACTTAGTAATGGGTATCTCTGCACTTTATGGAATGTTTGCTGGTATTTACCACTGGTTCCCTAAAATGTACGGAAGAATGTTAAACAAAAACTTAGGTTATATTCACTTCTGGATTACAGCAGTTTGTGCTTATGGAGTTTTCTTTCCAATGCACTTTATCGGATTAGCTGGTTTACCAAGACGTTACTATACAAATACTAACTTCCCATTATTTGATGATTTACAAAATGTGAATGTTTTAATTACAACATTTGCTCTTGTAGGAGGTGCATTCCAGTTAGTATTCTTATACAACTTCTTTAGCAGTATTTTCTACGGTAAGAAAGCAGTTCAAAACCCATGGAGATCTACAACTTTAGAGTGGACTACTCCAGTTGAACACATCCACGGAAACTGGCCAGGAGAAATTCCTCACGTATATCGTTGGCCGTATGACTATAGTAACCCTAATCACGATGTAGATTTTGTTCCTCAAAATGTACCAATGAAAGAAGGTGAAGAAGTTTTACACCACTAAAAATAATCAAGGGCTGTCAGATATGACAGCCTTTTTTGTTTAGTTAAAGTTTTTTAATCGTTCAGTTTTACTATTTTACAAACTGATTAGTTTATATATCTTTGTGGGATGAATGAAAATCTAGATCCTACTACTAAAGGATATAACTCAGAAGAGTTAGATCTTGAAAAAAGATTACGTCCGCTGTCATTTGATGATTTTGCTGGACAAGATCAAGTTTTAGAAAATTTAAAAGTCTTTGTTGCTGCGGCTAATCAGCGTGGCGAGGCACTTGATCACGCACTTTTTCATGGTCCTCCTGGTCTAGGGAAAACAACTTTGGCAAATATATTGGCAAATGAATTGCAAGTTGGCATTAAAATTACTTCTGGACCAGTATTGGATAAACCCGGTGATTTGGCTGGTTTGCTGACAAACTTAGACGAGAGAGATGTTTTGTTCATAGATGAGATCCATCGTTTAAGTCCAGTTGTTGAAGAATATTTATATTCAGCAATGGAGGATTTTAAGATTGATATTATGATCGAATCGGGTCCAAATGCAAGAACGGTTCAAATCAATTTAAATCCTTTTACTTTGATTGGTGCAACAACACGATCAGGATTGTTAACGGCTCCAATGCGTGCTCGTTTCGGAATATCTTCACGTTTACAATATTATACCACTGAACTTTTAACCACTATTGTTGAAAGAAGTGCATCTATATTAAAAATGCCTATTGATTTGGAAGCTGCGATTGAAATTGCAGGAAGAAGTCGTGGAACTCCTCGTATTGCTAATGCGTTGCTAAGACGTGTTCGTGATTTTGCCCAAATTAAAGGAAATGGTAGAATTGATATAGAAATTTCAAAATATGCCTTAAAAGCACTTAATGTAGATGCTCACGGTCTGGATGAAATGGATAATAAGATATTGCTAACCATTATTAACAAATTTAAAGGTGGTCCAGTGGGACTTTCAACTTTGGCAACTGCTGTAAGTGAAAGTAGTGAAACAATCGAAGAAGTATATGAACCATTTTTGATTCAGGAAGGATTCATCATGAGAACGCCTCGAGGTAGAGAAGTTACGGATAAGGCCTATAAACATCTTGGAAAAGTAAATATTAATAATCAAGGCGAGCTATTTTAATATTAATAGTAATGTCTCTAAGTAAAAAATATAACTATCCGTCAAAACTCTCTATTTTTAGATTTTTTGTTGATGCCGAAGGTGTCCGTAGAAACCCGATACCCTATCATAAAAAATATTTTGAGAGTTTTGGAGATTCATTTTCTATAAGAATTGGAAAATCAAGGCACATTATCTTATCAAGAGATAATGATGTTGCTCAATATATACTGCAGAAAAATCAGAAGAATTATTATAAATCTAAATTCCAGTCTGTTTATCTTTCTAAATATTTAGGAAAAGGTCTTTTAACGGTTGATGGAGAATTTTGGCTGAAACAAAGAAGGCTTATTCAGCCTGCTTTTCATAAGCAAAAAATGAACCAGCTAGTTGACAACATGAAACTAACTATCGTTTCTGAGCTAAAAGAAATTGTTGTTGATAAGAAAGTTGATCTTTTTCCTATGATGAGTGAAGTAGCATTTAATGTTGTAGCTAAATCATTATTTCAATTTTCTATTGAAGAAGAAAAACTTAACCGTATAAAATATATTATTGAAACGGTCCAGAATTTTCTAATTAAAGAAATTAGATTGCCACATAAAGCATGGTGGTTTTCAATTAGTGGTCAGGTGAAAGAGCACCTCCAGTTGGCAAAGGAAAACGATGCGATCATTAGAGGTATAATAGATGAAAGAGTTGCTTCTCAAAATGAAGTTAATGACTTACTGAACATGCTTTTGGAAACTCGCTATGAAGATACAGGCAAGGGTATGTCTGTTGAACAATTAATAGATGAAATAAAAATTCTCTTTATAGCTGGACATGAAACAACCGCTAACGCTCTCACTTTTACATTTCAATTGCTAGGAAGTCATTTAGATGTACAGCAAAAAGTATTTGAAGAAATTCTTAAAGTTGAATCGGAAAGTGACAATGTAGTAGAGCAGCTTCAAAAAATGACATATATAAATGCGGTTTTGAATGAGTCAATGCGGTTGTATCCGCCTGCTTGGATTACTGACCGACAAAATGTTGAAGATGATGTTTTAGGGAAATTTAATATCAAAAAAGATACGCTTATTGGTGTTTCTTTTTATGAGTTACACCGAAATCCAAAATATTGGGATAATCCAGATCAGTTCAACCCAGATCGTTTTGTAGGGGAACAGAAAAAAAATTCTATGCAATATTTTTATCCCTTTGGAGCAGGACCAAGAATGTGTATTGGTGCTGGCTTTGCTATTTACGAAATGTCTTTGGTAATTTCCCATATTATTAAAAAATATAGAGTTGATTCAGTACGAAATACGGTCAATTTTAATCCTTTGATTACCTTAAAACCTGTCGGTGTTGAAGTTGTTTTTTCTGAGAGATAATGATAAATTCTAAAGAAAAATATTCGAAATTTATAAAAGAAGAAGCCAAAAGACTTGGTTTTCTTTCTTGCGGTATTTCGAAAGCAGGTTTTTTAGAGGAAGAAGCTCCTCGACTTGAAAATTGGTTAAAGAATAATCGGAATGGTCAGATGGCTTATATGGAAAACCATTTTGACAAACGTTTAGATCCGACTTTATTGGTTGATGATGGTAAAAGTGTTGTATCGCTTTTACTGAATTATTATCCAGATTCTTTTCAAAATGATGAAAGTTTTAAGATATCTAAATATGCTTACGGGCAAGATTATCATTTTGTAATTAAAGATAAACTAAAAGAACTTCTGCATTCTATCCAAGAAAATATTGGCGAAGTTTCTGGACGTGCTTTTGTTGATTCAGCACCTGTTTTGGATAAAGCTTGGGCGGCCAAAAGCGGTTTGGGTTGGATTGGAAAAAACAGTAATTTGATCACTCAAAAGGTCGGCTCATTTTACTTCATAGCCGAACTTATTATTGATTTAGAATTAGAATATGATTATGCTGTCACAGATCATTGTGGTTCTTGCACAGCCTGTATTGATGCTTGTCCCACACAGGCAATTGTTGCTCCATATATTGTTGATGGAAGTAAATGTATTTCTTATTATACAATCGAATTAAAAGAAAATCTTCCTGAAGAGATGAAAGGAAAATTTGATGAATGGATGTTTGGCTGTGATACTTGCCAAGATGTTTGCCCATGGAATCGATTTTCTAAACCTCACTCTGAGCCTTTGTTTAATCCTAATCCAGATTTACTTTCCTTTACTAAAAAAGACTGGTTAGAGATTACTGAGGAAACTTTCCGAACAGTCTTTAAAAATTCACCTATCAAGAGAACAAAATTCGACGGCTTAAAACGTAATATTAATTTTTTAAAATAAGAAGTATTGTAATTTTTATTGTATTGTTTTTTAGATAGTTATGATTTTTTGTATAGGTAAAAGCTTATTTTTTATGCCTTTACGATTTCTTGCTGTTTCGTCAGTTTTTTTGTAAGAATATGCTTTATTCGTAAAATTTTAAGACTTTTTGATTTGTTCATAATCAAATTGTTACATTTTAAACATGTTAAAAGAGTTGAACATTTGTTAAAAATTGTTGTTTAACGAGTTTATCTGCATTTTGTCGGCATAATGATGTTCGATTTCCTTTCGCGATATACTTTCGCGCTTTCCAAATCTACTTAATTTAAAACTAGAAAGACTTTTATAGTCTTTATTTTACTATATGACAATGGTCTACATAATGCCTTTTTTGTATGTAAGTCTTGAAAAAACTATTTCTAGTTTTTTTAAATCCATTTTATATTTTTTCACGTATCTCATCAAGATGCAAAAAACGATCATCCGTTTTTTAGCGTCCAAAATTTCTGTTCCACAAACTCAAGTTGTCTATGCGTAACTTTACTTTTTGTAAGTCTGGATTTTCTAGACTAATCTTTTTTATTGTTTTTTTATTACTAACCGCACAAAATGCTTCAGCTCAGTTTTTTGCAAAACATTATATTGCGCCTGCACCTTGGCAGTACACTAGTAAAGCAAATGAAATTATAATTGCTACTAATTCTCTTACTCCAGTAACTTTTACTATAACAAAGAGTAATGGGAATGCCATCTCAATAACAAAGCCAGATGGTTCTGCTGTACCAAGCACATTAACCACTGTGAAAGGAACGCCAGCTGTTTACAGATTTGTGGGTGAACCAAACGGATTAGCATTTAACGATGCTAATACGGTTTATAATGATAGAGGTCTTATAGTTACGGCCACAACTCCCGGAGGAGCTGTTTCGGTTAACTTAAGAAATGTTGCGTCTGATGCAATAGGTGAAGGAGGAGACAATTATATTAAAGGGAATGCCTCATTAACCAGTTTTGGTGATGCTGGTTTAGGTGTTGAATTTAGAGTAGGATATTACCGAAATATGGGGACAGCTACCAGAGAGCGACCTTTTTATAGTGTTATGGCGATTAATAATAATACACAAATTAAAGTGAACGGAAGTGTAGTAACTACTTTGAGTGCTGGACAAAGTTATTTATTTAATGCTACAATTGGTTCATTAGTGGAGTCATCTGGACAGGTTGTAATGAATATGGGGGTAAGAGTAGATACTCCAGAAGCATGTGGAGACGGAACTTTTGATCAATTGCCTCCAATATCTGTATTAGGGATGGAATATTTCTTGGAAAGAGGAAAAGGTAATAATACGGCCGAGCAGACGACTATTGTGATGACAAAAGATAATACAACATTTACAATAACTAATTTTAGTAATACAGGAAATGTAGTTGGTACACCTGTAACAGAAACAAGAAATGCCGGTCAATCTTATACTTTTCAAAATGGCGTTTCTGGCCAGCAGCTTTCGGCATCAAGAATTGTAGCAAATAATAATGTTGCTGTATATTCGGGTACTGCCGATGGGTGCGAAGTGGATGTCTCAACAATTGCACCTGTATCAGCTTGTGGAGGATCTAATTTTGTTGAAACCTCTGCCTTTAAAGGATATGGTAATGAAACATTAGACTATTTTGGTTATGTATTGTTAAGAAGTCAAAACGATCCTGTGATGTTAAATGGTACTAATTTAGAAACTAGAACAGGTACTACTAGGCGCCAATTAGGAAATACAGGTTGGTACATAATAGATTTCAATAGAACTCAGATAAACAACCCTAATACTATTTCTATTAGTAGTGATTCAAAGCTTACGGTTTCTATTGCTCAGCAAGGTAACGGTTATTCGATGGCTGCATTTTTTTCAAACTTTGCGCAACAGCCATCGGCGCCTAAAGAAACCTATATTGGTACAGTTGGTTGCCTAAAACAATCGGCAAAATTAACTACAGACGCTAACTTTGCACCATATCAATGGCGTTATAATGGAACAGTTATTCCGGGAGAAACTTCAAATACTATAACTGTTACCAAGTCTGGCTCATATACTGTAACATCAACACTATCTTGTGGCGTTAGTTCACAATCGACTCCTATTACGGTTACACTTTGTAGTGACGTTGCTGTAGAAAATGCAGTTAATGTTTCTAGTCAATGTGTGGGATCAAATGTTGTTTTTACCTTAACTGCTAAAAATTTAGGGCCTTCCAATGCAGAAGGTGTTTCGGTTACAGACAAACTTCCTTCGGGGTATACTTATGTTTCTTCTTCACCTTCAGCTGGAACTTCGTATGATAACACTTCGGGAATATGGACAATTTCTGGTTTAGATAGTGGTGCAAGTGCGGTATTGACGATAACTGCCACAGTTAAAGATACGGGAACTTATTCTAATACTGCTACTATTACATCATCTAATGTGGATGATCCTAGTGCCAATAATACTGCTACATCTTCAATAACACCAAATGCTTTACCAGTTGCAGCGACTCTTAGTTCGAATAGTCCTGTTTGTTCTGGATCAAATGCTGTTTTTACAATATCAGGAACTTCAGGAAATGCTGTTACTTATACAGGAGCGGCTTCAGGGACGGTTACAATAGGATCTGATGGAAAAGCTACAGTTACAGTGTCAAATGTAACTTCAAATAGCACTTTAAATTTAACTAACGTAAGTAATGGGAATTGTAGTCGAGTATTAACAGTTAGCGCTACAGTAACAGTAAATTCACTACCTGCAACACCAACAATTTCTGCTGCGTCAACAGGAACAACATTCTGTTCAGGAGGCAGTGTTGTACTGACATCATCTGCAGGATCTGGAAACCAGTGGTATAAAGATGGAGTTGCGATTCCAAGTGCAACAAATAAAACTTATAGTGCGACAGCGAGCGGTTCATATACAGTTACAACTAATAACGGAACCTGTACAAGTGCAGCATCTGCAGGTACAGTAGTAACAGTAAATTCATTACCAGTTGCTTTATCGTTAACAGGAAGTACAATTTGTGTTTCCCCAGGAGGAAATGGAACAATTTCTTCATCAACTTCAGCTAATGGCGTTAATTATCAATTATATGATTCTAGTAATGCAACTGTTCAATCTGCAAAAACTGGAAATGGTTCTGCATTAGAATGGAGCAATCTTTCTGCTGCAAATGGATATTATGTTATTGCTACTAATGCATCGAACTGTACTTCAAAAAGTAATGTAGTTAATATAACAACGAATCCTAATCCAACGATTTCGATTGGAGGGACATTAACGGCTTGCTTAACAACTACTTTAACCACAACGACAAATGCAAGTTCACCAACTTATGTTTGGTATAAAAATAATGTTATAATTTCTGGGGAAACTTCTTCTTCACTGGTTGTAAATTCTGATGGAGATTATAAAGTTAAAGTTAGAAATACAGTAACAGGTTGCGAGCAAACTTCAGCTGTGTCTACAGTTAAGGTTAGTGATACAGAAAAACCTGTGAAACCAACATTAGCCGATGTTACGGGCGAATGCTCTGCAACAGCGACGGCTCCGACTACAACTGATAATTGCAAAGGAACAGTTACTGGAACAACGACGGATCCACTGACATATAATGCTCAGGGAACTTATACGATTAACTGGAGTTTTGATGACGGAAACGGAAACGTAGAAACGGCGACCCAGGAAGTGATCATTAAAGACACT